>NZ_JBFAWU010000011.1:0-240675 GCF_040680455.1 Streptomyces sp. NPDC052052
CGCCCATGCGGGTGGCGGACTCCCGGCCGGCCCGCAGCACCTCCTCGTGGTTGAGCGGTTCCCCGCTCAGCCCCGCCGCCAGGTTGGTGACCAGCGAGATGCCCAGTACCTCGGCCCCCGCCTCCCGTGCGGCGATGGCCTCCAGCACGGTGGACATGCCGACCAGGTCGCCGCCCATGACCCGGACCATGTTGATCTCGGCCGGGGTCTCGTAGTGCGGGCCGGGGAACTGTACGTACACGCCCTCTTCGAGGGTCTCGTCGACCTCCTTGCACAGCGCGCGCAGCCGCGGCGAGTACAGGTCGGTCAGGTCGACGAAGTTGGCGCCGACGATGGGGGACGCGGTGGTCAGGTTGATGTGGTCCCTGATCAGGACCGGCTGTCCGGGACGCATGCCCTCGCGCAGACCGCCGCAGCCGTTCGTCAGGACGACGGTCCGGCAGCCCGCGGCGACGGCGGTACGGACCCCGTGCGCGACAGCGGCCACGCCGCGGCCCTCGTAGAAGTGCGTGCGGCCGAGGAAGACCAGGGCGCGCTTCTCGCCGATCCGGTACGAGCGGATCGTGCCGCCGTGCCCCTCCACTGCGGGGGCCGGGAAGCCGGGCAGGTCGGTCACCGGGAACTCGGCCTCCGGCGTGCCGAGCGCATCGCCCGCGGGTGCCCAGCCGGAACCCATCACGAGTGCGACGTCGTGGGTCTCGGCACCGGTCAGCTCGCGCAGGCGGGCGGCGGCGTCGGCGGCTGCGGCGTGCGGGTCGCCCTGGATGTTGTCCGGGATAACTGATGCGTTCACGCGATGAGGGTAGCCGGTGATTCCCTACGCGCGTAGATGCCCCTCTACAGACTCTGACCGGATGTGCACATACATTCCTACAAAAAGGCTGGTCGAGCGGTCAGCACGGACGCTTGCGGAGTTCCATCACATAGTCGTGCGGCGCGCCCGCGGACTCCGCGGCATCGGCGATCTCGCCCAGGTAGCGGGCGGATGGCAGCCCGCCCTCGTATCCGTTCAGTACGTACATCCAGGCCGGCTCCTCGCCGTCCAGGGTGTGTACCCGCACCCGCAGCCGCCGGTAGATGTCCAGGCCGACGCCCTCCCACCGGTCCATGGAGTCCTCGTCCAGCGGAGCCAGGTCGTACAGCGCGACGAAGACCTGGGAGCGCGGGGCCTCCACCACCGTGGCGAGCGCGCCCTCCCAGCCCATCTGCTCCCCGCCGAAGGTCAGCCGCCAGCCGTTGAGCCAGCCGGTGCCGCGCAGCGGGGAGTGCGGTGCGCGGCGCGTCATCAGCCGCGCGTCGAGGTTGCCGGCGTACGCGGCGTAGAGCGACATGGGATCGAGAGTACGGGAGGTCGTGGGCGGAACGTCGACTCCCGCGAGGAAGACTCTCACCCGCGGGCCCGGTCCAGGCCCCCGGACCAGCCCCCGAGCCCCGCCACGCCCGCTTCCGCCCTCGTTTGGAGGGCCCCGGAGCGAAGCACCTTGGCGCGTGCGGGACAATGAAGTACGTACTGCATTCCCCGGGGTCACCCCCCGGACCCCCGGCCGGGGCAGCAGACGGCCGCGGGATGACATACGCGAGGCGGACTTTTCGTGACCCGGATCGTGATCATCGGCGGAGGACCCGGCGGGTACGAGGCGGCGTTGGTGGGCGCCCAGCTCGGCGCGGAGGTGACCGTCGTCGACTGCGACGGCCTCGGCGGCGCGTCGGTGCTCACCGACTGCGTGCCCTCGAAGACCCTGATCGCGACGGCAGAGGTGATGACCACCTTCGACTCCTCGTACGAGGAGCTGGGCATCATCGTCGCCGACGACACGCCGTACAACGAGCATGCGGCCCGGGTGGTCGGCGTCGACCTCGGCAAGGTCAACCGACGGGTGAAGCGTCTGGCGCTCGCCCAGTCCCACGACATCACCGCCTCCGTCACCCGTGCCGGCGCGCGGGTGCTGCGCGGACGGGGCCGTCTCGAAGGCCTCCAGGCCGCCGACGGCTCCCGCACGGTCGTCGTGACCGCCGCCGACGGCACGGAGGAGAGGCTCACCGCCGACGCCGTCCTGATAGCGACCGGTGGCCACCCCAGGGAGATCCCGGACGCGCTCCCGGACGGCGAGCGCATCCTGAACTGGACCCAGGTCTACGACCTCGACGAGCTTCCCGAGGAGCTCATCGTGGTCGGCTCCGGTGTGACGGGTGCCGAGTTCGCGGGCGCCTACCAGGCGCTCGGCTCGCGCGTCACGCTCGTCTCGTCCCGCGACCGGGTGCTGCCGGGCGAGGACCCGGACGCCGCCGCCGTGCTGGAGGACGTCTTCCGGCGCCGCGGCATGAACGTCATGGCCCGCTCCCGCGCCCAGGCGGCGAAACGTGTCGGCGACCGGGTCGAGGTCACCCTCGCCGACGGCCGGGTCATCTCCGGCTCGCACTGCCTGATGGCGGTCGGCGCGATCCCGAACAGTGCGGGCATGGGCCTGGAGGAGGCCGGGGTCCGGCTGAAGGAGTCCGGCCACATCTGGACCGACAAGGTCTCCCGCACCAGCGCCCCCGGCGTGTACGCGGCCGGTGACGTCACCGGGATCTTCGCTCTCGCCTCGGTCGCCGCCATGCAGGGCCGGATCGCGATGTACCACTTCCTCGGGGACGCGGTGGCCCCGCTGAACCTGAAGACGGTCTCCTCGAACGTCTTCACCGACCCCGAGATCGCCACCGTCGGCTACACCCAGGCCGACGTCGACGCCGGCACGATCGACGCACGGGTGGTCAAGCTGCCGCTGCTGCGCAACCCGCGCGCCAAGATGCAGGGCATCCGCGACGGCTTCGTGAAGATCTTCTGCCGGCCGGGCACCGGCATCGTGGTCGGCGGCTGTGTCGTCGCGCCGCGGGCGAGCGAACTGATCCACCCCATCTCGATCGCGGTCGACAACAACCTGACGGTCGAACAGATCGCAAATGCCTTCACCGTGTACCCGTCCCTGTCGGGATCGATCGCCGAAGTGGCCCGTCAGCTGCACACGCGCAAGCTCACCGCCGAGTCGTAGAACCCTCCGGGAACTCGGTCTTCCCGGCCGTTCACGGCATCCTGACCGCCGGTCGGGGGTTCGGCGGTCAGGAGCGAGCAACAAAGGGGCCGCCTATATCACTTGGCGGCCCCTTCCGCGTACAACTTCCGTTATTCGGCGCAAACCGCTGAAAACACTCGGGCGGCCACGTTACTGTCAGTTTCGTGTTCGCTGCAGAACGTCGTCAATTGATCCTCGAAATGGTGCGCGCCAACGGGGCGGTATCGCTCCGTGAGCTCGCCCGCGTCGTCCAGACCTCCGAAGTGACCGTGCGTCGGGACGTGCGGGCGCTGGAGGCAGAAGGACTCCTCGACCGCCGGCACGGCGGTGCGGTCCTGCCGGGTGGTTTCACGCGCGAGTCCGGCATTCCACAGAAGTCCCATCTCTCCACGGCCGAGAAGACTGCCATCGCCGACCTGGCAGCCGGTCTCGTCGAAGAGGGTGAGGCCATCGTCGTCGGTGCCGGTACGACCACGCAGGAGCTCGCCCGCCGGCTCGCGCGCGTACCCGGTCTGACCGTCGTCACCAACTCGCTGCTGGTCGCCCAGGCGCTGGCCCACGCCAACCGGGTGGAAGTGGTGATGACCGGCGGGACCCTGCGCGGCTCCAACTACGCCCTGGTGGGCAGCGGGGCCGAGCAGTCCCTCCAGGGCCTGCGGGTCTCGCGCGCGTTCCTCTCCGGGAGCGGGCTCACCGCGGAGCGTGGCCTGTCCACGTCCAACATGCTCTCGGCGAGCGTGGACCGGGCCCTGGTGCAGGCCGCGGCGGAAGTGGTGGTCCTCGCGGACCACACCAAGCTCGGCTCCGACACCATGTTCCAGACGGTGCCGACGGATCTCATCACCCGCCTGGTGACGGACGAACCGCCCGGCCACGACGAGCGTGCCGCCACCGAACTGCAGGCCCTGGCCGACCAGGGGGTGCAGATTGCGGTGGCCGGCGCCGGAAGCGGCCCCGCGTCGGCCGAGGTTCCCCCGCCGGGCCCCCGGGGCCGCCGGGACATGCCCCTGCCCGGTCAGCGGCGTACCCGGGGGAGCGGCCCCGGGGCACCGCAGCTGCGGAGTGCGGCGGTGCTGGCCGAACCGGGGCAGGGGGACCGGGCGAGGGCCGCGGATCTGCGGCGCCGGTAAGGGATTTCGGCTCCGGTTTCCGCTTCCGGGCCGGGGAGGAATCGCGGCGCAGCCGGGCGGCCTCTCCGGTCCCACGGCCCGTCGGCCGGCTACGACCTCACCGACTCCCGTCCGCGTCGGGCGCCTTCAGCCCCTGCAACGTCAGCATCAGCAGACGATGCGCCAACTCCGGGTCGTCCGTCGCCTGTTCCGCGGCCAGCGCGATCGCGTTCGTCAGCTGCAACAGGTCGTCGATGGACACGTCCGCCCGCACGGCGCCACTCGCCTGCGCCCGTGCCAGCAGTGCCGCCCCCGCCTCGTGCAGCGGCACATGGCAGCGCGACAGGGCCGAGGACTCGTCCCGCGAGGTCGACATGAGCGCCTGGGCGAGCCCGCGGTACTCACCCGCATGGGTGATGATTGCGCCGAGCCACTCCACCAGGCCCCGGCACGGCTGCTCCGCCCCGGCGAGTTCGTGGGACCGGGCGATCAGGGAGGCCAGGGCCTCCTGGAAGACGGCGTTCATCAGCGCGTGCCGGTTCGGGAAGTGCCGGTACAGCGTGCCGATCCCCACGCCCGCGCGACGCGCGATGTCCTCCAGGGGCGCGTCCGTACCGTGTTCCGCGAAGGCGGTACGGGCCTCGCTCAGCAGCCGGTCGTAATTGCGGCGCGCATCGGCGCGCATCGGCCGAACCGACGTCTGTGCCGTGCTCATCGCCATGGCGCAGTCCTCCACTTTTTCCGCCCCGGCTCCAGGATGCCATTGGATATCCGGAGGAGTACTCCGGAGCGTTTCGGCCCTGCGGGGACGCGCCCGCCCGTCGGACGGACGACCGAGGCCCTCGGGAAGTCGCACGACTTCCCGAGGGCCCCGGAACACGAGCGGATGCCGCCCGGTCAGTCCTTGATCTCGCAGATCACGGCGCCGGACGAGACCGAGCTGCCGACCTCGGCGACGAGACCCTTGATGGTGCCTGCGCGGTGCGCGTTCAGCGGCTGCTCCATCTTCATGGCCTCCAGGACGACGACGAGGTCGCCCTCCTGGACCTCCTGGCCCTCCTCGACGGCGATCTTGACGATCGTGCCCTGCATCGGGGACGCCAGGCTGTCGCCGGACGCCGTGGAGCTGGACTTCTTCGCCGCGCGGCGCTTGGGCTTGGCCCCGGCCGCCAGCCCGGTGCGGGCCAGGCTCATGCCCAGCGACGAGGGCAGCGAGACCTCGAGACGCTTGCCGCCGACCTCGACGACCACGGTCTCGCGGCCGGTCTCCTCCTCCGGCTCTCCGTCGGCGACGGCGGTGAAAGGCTTGATGTCGTTGACGAACTCGGTCTCGATCCACCGGGTGTGGACCTGGAACGGGTTGCTGGTGAACGCCGGGTCGGCGACGACCGCACGGTGGAACGGAATGGCGGTGGCCATGCCCTCGACCTGGAACTCGGCCAGCGCGCGGGCCGCCCGCTGAAGGGCCTGCTCGCGGGTCGCACCGGTCACGACGAGCTTCGCCAGGAGCGAGTCCCAGGCGGGGCCGATGACGCTGCCGGACTCCACGCCCGCGTCGAGACGGACACCGGGGCCGGTCGGCGGGGAGAACACGGTGACGGTGCCCGGGGCGGGCAGGAAGCCGCGGCCCGGGTCCTCGCCGTTGATCCGGAACTCGAAGGAGTGCCCGCGCACGGCCGGGTCGTCGTAGCCGAGCTTCTCGCCGTCGGCGATCCGGAACATCTCCCGGACCAGGTCGAGACCGGTGACCTCCTCGGTGACCGGGTGCTCGACCTGGAGGCGGGTGTTGACCTCCAGGAACGAGATCGTGCCGTCCGTGCCGACGAGGAACTCCACGGTGCCCGCACCGACGTAACCGGCCTCCTTGAGGATGGCCTTCGACGCCGCGTACAGCTGCGCGTTCTGCTCCTCGGTGAGGAACGGCGCGGGGGCCTCCTCGACCAGCTTCTGGTGGCGGCGCTGGAGCGAGCAGTCACGAGTGGAGACGACGACGACATTGCCGTGGGTGTCGGCCAGGCACTGCGTCTCGACGTGGCGCGGCTTGTCGAGGTAGCGCTCCACGAAGCACTCCCCGCGGCCGAACGCCGCGACGGCCTCACGGACGGCGGAGTCGTACAGCTCCGGGATCTCCTCCAGGGTGCGCGCCACCTTCAGGCCTCGACCACCGCCACCGAAGGCGGCCTTGATCGCGATCGGCAGTCCGTTCTCCTTGGCGAAGGCCACGACCTCGTCGGCACCGGAGACCGGGTCGGGGGTGCCGGCCACCAGCGGGGCGCCCGCGCGCTGCGCGATGTGACGGGCGGCGACCTTGTCACCGAGGTCCCGGATCGCCTGCGGCGGCGGGCCGATCCAGGTCAGGCCCGCGTCGATGACGGCCTGGGCGAACTCGGCGTTCTCCGACAGGAAGCCGTAGCCCGGGTGGATCGCGTCCGCGCCGGAGTCCTCGGCCGCCCGGAGCACCTTGGCGATGTCCAGGTAGCTGGCGGCAGGTGTGTCACCGCCCAGGGCGAATGCTTCGTCCGCCGTACGGACGTGCAGAGCGTCGCGGTCCGGGTCGGCGTAGACGGCCACGCTCCCGATACCGGCATCCCGGCATGCCCGAGCAACACGGACAGCAATTTCGCCACGGTTGGCGATGAGCACCTTGCGCACGATGGCTCCCTCCTTGAAACAAGCTGAGTTTAGGGACTACCGACACGGTGGTACGACCCGTCCCTACTGGTGAGCTTGCCCACACGGAGTGTGATTCGAGGCCTGCTCCAGTCGCGAAATCCCTTGTGGCACCAAGGTACGCCGCGAATCATGACCGCACAGTAGCCACGAGGTGTGGTCCAGATCTCTGTCCGGGCAGGCAGTCGCACATGGGGATTCTTTGTGGAGTCCCCACTAATGGGGGAGTGATTCTTTGCCGGACGTGCCGAAGCGCGAGGAGCCGAGTGCGAAGAGCGCGCAGGGGGCGCCCTTCTCGGCTGCGGGCGTGAGCGAGAAGGGAGCAAGGAGCGGCGGGCCCTTGTCCGGAGCATTACCGGTTAGTAGGGTCCGCGCTGTCGGAGGTACTGCTGGTAACAGGGGGTGGGCGCCGTGGTGCGCAGACCGGTGGCGTTCGTGTCCGCGATCGTGCTGTTCGCGGAAGCCGTGGGCGTCGTGGTCCTCAACGGCATCCTGGCGACGGTCGTCGACAACCAGGACATGTCACTGGCCGGGATGGACCCCGGTGCCATGGTCAAGGGCACCTGGGCGATCGGCATCGTCTCCGGCGTCTATCTGCTGCTGTGCGGGCTGGCCCTGCTGACGGCCGGCATCCGTGACCGGGCGCCCGGCCGTGTCGCCCGTGTCGCCCTCATCGCCTGTGCCGTGGTGCACGGGGTGCTGGGAGCGCTGACGGTCGGCCTGGTCGGCTGGACCGCGTTCGCGGTGCTGATGGTGGTGCTCGGACTGATCGTGCTGACGCTGGTGGCGTATGGCCCCGGGGCCGACAGGGGACAGGGAGAAGGGACCGAACGGCCCGCGGACGGCGCCGAACCGGGCGCTCCGGCCACCGCCTGAGACGGCTCAGACCCAGAGTTCGGTCACGGAGATCCCCAGCTCGCCCAGGAGCCGGCGCAGCAGCGGCAGCGAGAGCCCGATGACGTTGCCGTGGTCGCCCTCGATGGAGTCGACGAACGGTGCCGAGCGGCCGTCCAGGGTGAAGGCGCCCGCGACGTGGAGCGGCTCGCCCGAGGCCACGTAGGCGGCGATCTCGGCGTCCGTGGGCTCGCCGAAGCGAACGGTCGTGGAGGCGGTCGCCGAGGCCGTACGCCCGTTCGCGGTGTCGATGACGCAGTGGCCCGTCTGCAGGACACCGGCCCGGCCGCGCATGGACTTCCAGCGGGCGATGGCCTCCTCGCCGTCGGCAGGCTTGCCGAGTGCCTGGCCGTCGAGTTCGAGGACCGAGTCGCACCCGATGACGAGCGCGCCCGCCGTCTCCGGCCTGGCCGCCACCGCTGCGGCCTTGGCCTCGGCGAGCACGAGGGCCAGCTCGGCCGGCGTCGGGGCGCTCAGGGCGTCCTCGTCCACTCCGCTGACGATCACCTCGGGCGCGAAACCGGCCTGTCGCAGCAGGCCGAGACGGGCGGGGGAGGCGGAGGCGAGCACGAGACGGCGCTGATCAGTCATACGGGCCATCGTAGAAGGGGCCGGCCGGAGTCCGGGGCGGAACCCCGGGCCGTGCGCGGGGCCACGCCCCGGGAGGGCCCCGCGCGATGCCGTGCCCCGCGCCTGGCCGGGGCACGACGCCGTCGCACCCTCTACCGCGTCCCGACCACGAACATCGCGACCAGCATCGCGAGCGCGAGGACCAGCCCCGCGCGCCGCATCATGTTCTGGGCGGCGCGCAGTTCCTCGGGCGGTTCGTTCTTCGGGTCGGACCACAGCATGAACCGATCGTGCTGCGACGGCGGACGGCGCGCCTGAGTACGGGTACTCAGGCGCCCGACCGCATGCGGGGTGCTTCCGCGCTCATCCGGGCCAGTACGTCCGGGCCCAGGCCCGCGGCCCCGGCAGACGGCGCTCGCGCCGGGCGATGCGCCCCGGATCGGCCCACTGGCCGGACAGCGTCGGGGCCTCGGACGGCAGGTCGGGCCCTGCCGCGGCCCGCGCCCGGACCACCGCGAGTGCGGCAGCCAGCTCCTCAGGGGTCGGGTTGCCCCGGACGACCTTGATCATGGTCAGGGCCCTTTCTAGAGGGGGATGTTGCCGTGCTTCTTCGGGGGCAGCGACTCCCGCTTCGTGCGCAGCTGGCGCAGCGCCTTCACGATGTGGACGCGGGTGTCGGACGGCATGATCACCGCGTCCACGTAGCCGCGTTCGGCCGCCACGTACGGATTGAGCAGCGTGTCCTCGTAGTCGGCGATCAGCTCGGCGCGGGTGGCCTCCGCATCGGCGGGGTCCGTGACGGCCGCGATGGTGCGGCGGTGCAGGATGTTCACGGCGCCCTGCGCGCCCATCACCGCGATCTGCGCGGTCGGCCAGGCGAGGTTGATGTCGGCGCCGAGGTGCTTGGACCCCATGACGTCGTACGCGCCGCCGAACGCCTTGCGGGTGATCACCGTGATCAGCGGGACGGTGGCCTCCGCGTACGCGTAGATCAGCTTGGCGCCGCGGCGGATGATGCCGCCGTACTCCTGGTCGACGCCGGGCAGGAAGCCGGGGACGTCGACAAAGGTCAGGACGGGCACGTTGAAGGCGTCGCAGGTACGGACGAACCGGGCGGCCTTCTCGCTCGCGTTGATGTCCAGGCAGCCCGCGAACTGCATCGGCTGGTTGGCGACGATGCCCACCGGGTAGCCCTCGACGCGGCCGAAGCCGGTGATGATGTTCGGCGCGAACAGGGCCTGCGTCTCCAGGAATTCACCGTCGTCCAGCACGTGCTCGATGGCGCTGTGCATGTCGTACGGCTGGTTCGCCGAGTCCGGGACGAGGGTGTCGAGCTCGCGGTCCTCGTCGGTGGTGGTGAGATCCGCGGGCTCCGGGAAGGCCGGAGCCTCGGAGAGGTTGTTCGAAGGAAGGTACGACAACAGCGACTTGACGTAGTCGATGGCGTCCTTCTCGTCGCCCGCCATGTGATGGGCCACACCGGAGGTGGTGTTGTGGGTGCGGGCGCCGCCGAGCTCCTCGAAACCGACGTCCTCGCCGGTGACGGTCTTGATGACGTCGGGGCCGGTGATGAACATGTGCGAGGTCTGGTCGACCATGACCGTGAAGTCGGTGATCGCGGGGGAGTAGACCGCGCCGCCCGCGCACGGACCGACGATCAGCGAGATCTGCGGGACGACGCCCGAGGCGTGCACATTGCGGCGGAAGATCTCGGCGAACAGGCCGAGCGCCACCACGCCTTCCTGGATCCGGGCGCCACCGCCGTCGTTGATGCCGATGATCGGGCAGCCGGTCTTCAGCGCGAAGTCCATCACCTTGACGATCTTCTCGCCGTAGACCTCGCCGAGCGAGCCGCCGAAGATGGTGAAGTCCTGCGAGTACACACAGACGGGGCGGCCGTCGACCGTGCCGTAGCCGGTGACGACACCGTCCCCGTACGGGCGGTTCTTCTCGATGCCGAAGTTGGTGGAGCGGTGCCGGGCGAACTCGTCGAGCTCCACGAAGGAACCCTCGTCCAGCAGCAGATCAACCCGTTCGCGGGCAGTCAACTTGCCCTTCGCGTGCTGCTTCTCGACCGCACGGGAGGAGCCCGCGTGCGTGGCTTCGTCGATACGGCGCTGAAGATCCGCGATCTTGCCCGCGGTGGTGTGGATGTCGATCTCTTCCGGCTCGGACATCGGGTGGCGGCTCCCTGCCTGGTCACGGGACGACTGTGCTGCTGATCAGGTTCGTAACACCTACTGTTCCGTAGCGTATCGGCGCGTATCCGGTTCGGCAGTGCGTCCTTTCCCACACCTAGTCTGGCTTGCATGACACCTTCGGATGCGTCACACAGTCGTTGGTCGGACCTGGACCGGCCTCCTCTGAACGTTCCCGCGCTGCGCCGCGGGCTGCTGAAGCAGGGCGGCCTGTGGACCTCGCTCGACGTCGTGGAGACCACCGGTTCCACCAACTCCGATCTGGCCGGGCGGGCGGGTGCGGGTCTTGTCGAGGGCGCCGTGCTGGTTGCCGAGGAACAGACCGCGGGCCGGGGCCGCCTCGACCGCACCTGGACGGCTCCGGCCCGCTCCGGCCTGTTCTTCTCCGTCTTCCTGACACCGGATGACGTCCCCGTCCACCGGTGGGGCTGGCTGCCGCTGCTCACCGGTGTCGCGATCGCGACGGGCCTGACCCGCGCGGCGGGCGTCGACACCGCTCTCAAGTGGCCCAACGACCTGCTCGTGACCGTGGCGGGCGAGGAACGCAAGGCGGGCGGCATCCTGGCCGAGCGCGCCGGTGACGGCGTCGTCGTGGGCATCGGCCTCAATGTCTCGCTGCACGCCGACGAACTCCCCGCCCCCACCGCCGGCTCACTGCTCCTGGCCGAGGCGGTCTCCACCGACCGCGAGACGCTGCTGCGAGGGGTGCTGCGCTCGCTGGAGCACTGGTACCGGCAGTGGCGTGCGGCGGACGGCGACGCCGCGCGGAGCGGTCTTCAGGAGGCGTACGCGGCCGGCTGCGCGACGCTCGGCCGGACCGTGCGCGCCCAACTGCCCGGCGGTCGCACGCTCACCGGCGAAGCCATGGCGGTCGACGGCGACGGCCGGCTGATCGTGTCCACCGCCGACGGCCTCCAGGAACCCGTGTCGGCGGGCGACATCGTGCATCTGCGGGGCGTCGGCGGCGGCCTGGTCTGAGCCGGCGCACCGACCGGGCCGGGCCCGCCGCCCGCGCGGCGCGGGGACCCCGCCCGCGGCGTGACCACGGGCCCGGGGACCCCGCCGGGGCGGCGCGGTGCGGCTGACCGGCCCGCCCGCGAGCAGTCCCGGCGCACCGGGCGACGTGAGCCACGGCACACCTGCCGTATCGTTGAGGCGATCCACCGACAGATCGGCAGGGCAGTGCGCAGGGAACGGGCAGGAGGCGGCTGGTGACCGTCGACGACACGACCTCCGGCGCGGGCGCGGAGCCCCCGTCGGACCGCTCGGTCCACCCGACACCGCATCACGAAGTCGACCACACGGCGGAACCGAGCGACGACCCGCTCGCGATCCGGCTCGAACAGCTGATCCTGGGCTCCGACCGTCAGTACACGGCGTTCCAGGCGGCCCGTACCGCCGGTGTCTCGATGGACCTGGCCTCCCGGTTCTGGCGGGCCATGGGCTTCGCCGACATCGGACAGGCCAGGGCGCTCACCGAGGCGGACGTACTGGCGCTGCGCCGGCTCGCCGGTCTCGTCGAGGCGGGCCTGCTCAGCGAGCCCATGGCGATCCAGGTGGCCCGGTCCACCGGCCAGACCACGGCCCGGCTCGCGGAGTGGCAGATCGATTCCTTCCTGGAGGGGCTGACCGAGCCGCCCGAACCCGGGATGACCCGGACCGAGGTCACCTACCCCCTGGTGGAGCTGCTCCTCCCGGAGCTGCAGGAGTTCCTGGTGTACGTGTGGCGGCGCCAGCTCGCCGCCGCCACCGGCCGGGTCGTGCAGGCGGCCGACGACGAGGAGATGGTCGACCGGCGCCTGGCCGTCGGATTCGCCGACCTCGTCGGCTTCACCCGGCTCACCCGGCGGCTGGAGGAGGAGGAGCTGGGCGAACTGGTCGAGTCCTTCGAGACCACCTGCGCCGACCTGGTCGCCGCCCACGGCGGCCGGCTCATCAAGACACTCGGCGACGAGGTCCTCTACGCCGCGGACGACGCGGGCACCGCGGCCGAGATCGCGCTGCGTCTGATCGAGGCGATGGCCCAGGACGAGACGATGCCCGCGCTGCGCGTCGGCATGGCGTTCGGCACCGTCACCACCCGAATGGGCGATGTCTTCGGTACGACGGTGAATCTCGCCAGCCGGCTGACCTCGATAGCGCCGAAGGACGCCGTCCTGGTGGACGGGGCCTTCGCGGAGGAGCTCACGCGCACCGGCGATGCCCCGGCCTCCGAGGCCAAGGCGGCGGCGGAGGCCGCGGCGGCCGAGCGGGAGCGCCGGGAGGGCGTGGAGCCGGCGCCTCTGCCCTCGTATCGCTACGGGCTGCAACCGATGTGGCAGCGACCGGTGCGCGGGCTGGGTGTGGTGGAGCCCTGGCTGCTGGCGCGCCGGGGCACGGCCTGATCCTGCTCCGGGCCGTTCCCTCCTCCGGACCGTCCCCGCACTATTTTCTGTCGCCCGACAGAAACTCCCCCTAGGATCCCTCCGATAACGATCGTTAACCGGAGGGGTGAAGCCATGGCCGTCATGTCCGAGCAGCGGTTCGGGGACTGCATTGTCGTACGGGTCCACGAGGGGCAGGAGCACGTCGCCGAACTGGTCCTGGACCGGCCGAAGGCGATGAACGCGGTGTCCACGGAGATGGCGCGCTCGATCGCCGCCGCCTGTGCCGCGCTCGCCGCCGATCCGGGGGTCAGGGTCACCGTCCTCACCTCCAGCCATGAGCGGGCCTTCTGTGTGGGTGCGGACCTGAAGGAGCGGAACTCCTTCACCGACGCCGATCTGCTGCGCCAGCGCCCCACCGCCCGTGCCGCGTACACCGGCGTGCTCGAACTGCCGATGCCGTCGATCGCGGCGGTGCACGGCTTCGCGCTCGGCGGCGGGTTCGAGCTGGCCCTGTCCTGCGATCTGATCGTCGCCGACCGCACGGCCGTGGTGGGCCTGCCCGAGGTGTCGGTCGGTGTCATTCCGGGCGGCGGCGGCACTCAGCTGCTGCCGCGGCGGATCGGGGCCGCGCGCGCCGCCGAACTGGTCTTCACGGCCCGGCGGGTGGAGGCGGCGGAAGCCCATCGTTCGGGGCTGGTCGACGAGCTGGTGGAGGCCGGCCGGGACCGGGAGGCCGCGCTGGCGCTCGCGGGCCGGATCGCCGCGCATTCCCCGGTGGGGCTGCGGGCCGCCAAGCGGGCGCTGCGGCTCGGGCAGGGGCTCGATCTGCGGGCCGGACTCGAAGTCGAGGACGCCGCCTGGCGGGCGGTGGCCTTCTCGGGCGACCGGGCCGAGGGTGTGGCCGCGTTCAACGAGAAGCGGAAGCCGAACTGGCCCGGTGAGTGACGTTGCGTGTCCATGAGGACACGAACCGGACATCTCCGACGTCTTGCGTTGATCAAATCACCACAAAACTACATAAGCTGGTGCAATGGGTGACAAGGTGCGGCTGCGGGCCGTGGTTTCGCTCGCGCAGGCGATGGCGGCGGCGCACACCCCCCAGGGGGCGTGGCGGGCTGCTGCGCTGGGCGCGTGCGAGGCGTTGGGTGGCAGCTTCGCCGCGCTCTCCGTGTGGGAGCGGGAGCGAGGGCGGCTGCGTGTGCTGGTCAATGCGGGAGAACGGGGTGAAGGGGAGGAAGAGTTTCCTGAGGAGGAGGTGTATCCGGTGCATCAGTTCCCGGAGATCACCGAGTTCCTGCACGAACGGTGGGCCGCGGGCGGCGAGCCGGATGCCTGGGTGGAGACCGCCGACGACTCGGTGCGGCGCCCGTCGGGCGAGGGTGCGGGGGAGTGCGGAGCCGGGCATGTGTACTTCCACGAGCGGGTGTCCGCCCTGCGTCGGCGCGGGCGGGGCTGCTGTGTGATCGCGCCGATCGTCCTGCATGGGCGGGCCTGGGGCGAGTTGTATGTGGCCCGCCCGGTGGGGGCTCCGGTGTTCGGGCGGGAGGACGCGGACTTCGCGACCGTGCTGGCCGCCGTCGTCGCCGCCGGGATCGTCCAGGCCGAGCGGCTGGAGGAGGTCCGCAGGCTCGCCTTCACCGATCCGCTCACCGGGCTGGCCAACCGCCGCGCCGTGGATGTGCGGCTCGACGAGGCGGTGGAACGGCACCTCGCGGACGGGGCCGTGGTCAGTCTGGTCGTCTGTGACCTCAACGGCCTGAAGGGGGTCAACGACACCCATGGCCATGAGGTCGGCGACCGCCTGCTGGAACGTTTCGGCTCGGTGCTCTCCCGATGCGGTGCCAGGCTGACCGGTGCGCTGGCGGCCCGGCTCGGCGGTGACGAGTTCTGTTTGCTCGCGGTGGGCCCCGAGGCGGACGAAGTGATCCGGGTGGCCGCCGAACTCTGCGAGCGGGCGGCCGAGTTGGAGCTCGGTGACGGGGTGGCGTGCGGGATCGCGTCGACCGGGGACCCGGTCGGCCCGGTGGTGTCCGCGCGACGGCTCTTCCGGCTGGCCGACGCGGCCCAGTACCGGGCCAAGGCGGCCCGCTCCCTGAAGCCCGTCGTGGCGGGACGCGACGACGAGGTGATCCGGCTGGCCGACGCGCCGCCCAAGTCCCCGCACGACCGCCGGCACCTGCGCGGCAGCCGGCCCTGACCGGGGGTCGGATCGGCGAGGCTCATCGGCGGCTGCTGGTGACATGGAGAGATTCAATCCGTAGGCTTCTGAATATGGATATGCATACCGTCGTGCTGGGGACGTCCGGGACCACCGCCCGCGACGTCATCGCCGTGGCCCGCGAGGACGCCCGCGTCGAGCTCTCCGCCGAGGCCGTGGCGGCACTCGCCGCCGCCCGCGAGATCGTGGACGCGCTCGCCGCCAAGCCCGATCCGGTCTACGGCGTCTCCACCGGCTTCGGTGCGCTGGCCACCCGTCACATCGGCCAGGATCTCCGCACCCGGCTCCAGCGCAACATCGTCCGCTCGCACGCCGCCGGCATGGGCCCGCGGGTCGAGCGCGAGGTCGTGCGCGCGCTGATGTTCCTGCGGCTGAAGACCGTCGCCTCCGGCCGCACCGGCGTACGCCCCGCGGTCGCGCAGACCATGGCGGACGTCCTCAACGCGGGCATCACCCCCGTCGTCCACGAGTACGGCTCGCTCGGCTGCTCCGGCGACCTGGCCCCGCTCTCCCACTGCGCCCTGACCCTGATGGGCGAGGGTGACGCGGAGGGCCCCGACGGCACCGTGCGCCCCGCCGGCGAGCTGCTCGCCGCCCACGGCATCACCCCCGTCGAGCTGCACGAGAAGGAGGGCCTCGCCCTCCTCAACGGCACCGACGGCATGCTCGGGATGCTCGTCATGGCCCTCGCCGACCTGAAGACCCTCTACACCTCGGCCGACATCACCGCCGCCCTCTCACTGGAGGCACTGCTCGGTACGGACCGGGTCCTCGCCCCGGAACTGCACGCCATCCGCCCGCACCCCGGCCAGGCCGCCAGCGCCGACAACATGCTGCGGGTGCTCGCCGGTTCCGGCCTCACCGGCCGGCACGCCGAGATCACCGGCGACGCGCCCCGTGTCCAGGACGCCTACTCGGTGCGCTGCGCCCCCCAGGTCAACGGCGCCGGACGCGACACCCTCGACCACGCCCGTCTCGTCGCCGACCGCGAACTGGCCTCCGCCGTCGACAATCCCGTGGTGCTCCCCGACGGCCGGGTCGAGTCCAACGGCAACTTCCACGGCGCCCCCGTCGCCTACGTACTCGACTTCCTCGCGATCGCCGCCGCCGACCTCGGTTCGATCACCGAGCGCCGTACCGACCGGCTGCTGGACAAGAACCGTTCGCACGGGCTGCCGCCGTTCCTCGCCGACGACCCCGGTGTGGACTCGGGTCTGATGATCGCCCAGTACACCCAGGCCGCCCTGGTCAGCGAGATGAAGCGGCTCGCGGTACCGGCGTCCGCCGACTCGATCCCGTCCTCCGCCATGCAGGAGGACCACGTCTCCATGGGTTGGTCGGCCGCGCGCAAGCTCCGCACCGCGGTCGACAACCTCGCCCGGATCGTGGCCGTGGAGCTGTACGCGGCGACCCGCGCCCTCGAACTGCGCGCCGCAGAGGGCCTCGTCCCCGCCCCCGCCTCGCAGGCCGCCGTCGACGCCCTGCGCGCTGCCGGGGTCCAGGGACCGGGACCGGACCGCTTCCTGTCACCGGACCTGGCCGCGGCGCACGCGTTCGTACGTGCCGGAAAGCTGGTCGCGGCGGTCGAGCCGGTGACCGGACCGCTGGCGTAGGGCCCGACAGGCACCGACCGGCATCGGCTCCGGCGGAGGTCAGCCGGGCAGGGTGCCGGCGCGGCGTACCGAGTAGCTGACGAACGCCGCGCCGATGCCCAGGAACGCCGCGCCGCCGATCAGATACGGGGTGGTGTCGACCCCGGCGCCGGTGTCGGCGAGCACGGGGCCGCCCCCGGTGCCCACGGCAGTGGGGGTCATCTGCCGGCTCCGTGCGTCCGGTTCGTCCGTCGCGTTGGCGGACGGGACGAACCACAGGGCGGCCAGCAGCGTGCCCGCGGTGGTGGCGGTCAGCAGCGGGCGGCGGGCAATGGCCACGGACGAACCCCCTTGTCACAGCCGCGAGTCGGGCTTGCGCACCGATGCTAGTGAAAGCAGCGGGTCGCGGGAAAGTCGCCGAGGCGCGGAGCCCGTCGCGGTCCCGTACGCTCCGGCACATGACCAGTTCTGAATCGGCACAGTTTGTTCGGCTTCGCATCGAGATGGTGGTGGAGGTCACGGATCCCGTCGCGCTCACCGGCAGTGCGCTGGAGGCCGTCGCCGCCGAGTACGGGGAGCCCGGCGGCGAGCAGGCCGAGGATCGTCTGCAGGCGGAGGAGGCCGTCCGGGCGGACGGCGCGGGAGCCCTGGCCTCCCTGGTCGACCCGTTCGACCTGGTCGGAGGGGTGCCGGGAGTCGAACTCTCCCAGGCGTCATGGAGCTGCGAGACCGTCGAACCGGGTTCGGCCCCCGTGGCCGACGTCGACGAATGGGACCTCGACGACGACGAGTGGGACCTCGATGACGACGAGGGCGCGGAGGACGACGAGGGCGCGGAGAACGACGAGGGCGCGGAGAACGACAAGGGGAACGATGTCGGCATCCCGCACAATGGGTGAGGACGACGGCGGGCAAGGCGGCGCGGACGCGAGCGTGGAGCGGCGGTCCCAGCGGCGGTGAGCCACGTCCCCGGCCGGTTCTTTCACGGGCCGGGGACGCGTCCTGCGTGGTCCGGTCGCCCTACGCGACCGGCGCCGGGAACCACCGCGGACGCGGAAGCGTCGGTGAGTGTTGTTCCCCACATCCGTGGTGGATGTGGAACGGAGGACCCCTTCGACGGGTTCTGGACCCGTGGACGGGTATCGCCGGTCGTCGGTGGCTCTGCTCGGGGTTTTTGGGACTAGGCAACGATGGAGAAGCGTGTGATGACGGACAGCAAGCGGCGCAAGGGCCTGATGGCCGCGTCCGCACTGCTCGGTGGTGTTCTGGCGCTCACCGCCTGCAACGACAACGGAGCGAGTGCCGGTAGCGCCGAGAGCTCGAAGAAGTCGCAGACGGCCGCGGTCGACGAGGCGGCGGCCCAGGACACGTCCGAGGCGCAGATCACGATCTCGCCGAAGAACGGTGCGACCAACGCGAGCATCAACAACGACGCCAAGGTCACCGTCGCCAAGGGCACGCTGTCCCAGGTCACCATGACCACGTCGGCCGGTCAGTCCGTCCCGGGCACGCTCGCCTCCGACAAGAAGAGCTGGCGGCCGGACGGCCAGCTGGAGCGCTCGACCACGTACAAGATCAACGCGACGGCCGAGGACTCCAAGGGCCGTGAGGCCCACGAGAACTCCTCGTTCACCACGGTGTCGCCCGCCAACAGCTTCATAGGCAATTTCACCCCCGAGGACGGCTCCACGGTCGGCGTCGGCATGCCGGTCTCGATCAACTTCAACAAGGCGATCACGGACAAGAAGGCCGTCCAGGCCGGAATCACCGTGACGTCCAGCAGCGGTCAGGAAGTCGTCGGCCACTGGTTCAACTCGCAGCGCCTCGACCTGCGCCCCGAGCAGTACTGGCAGGGCGGCTCCACCGTCACGCTGAAGCTCGCGCTGGACGGTGTCGAGGGCGCGGACGGTGTCTACGGTGTGCAGCAGAAGACGGTCACCTTCACCGTCGGCCGCAACCAGGTCTCGACGGTCGACGCCAAGGCGAAGACGATGACCGTCACCCAGGACGGCAAGACGATCAAGACCATCCCGATCTCCGCCGGCTCCTCCGAGAACCCGACGTACAACGGGCAGATGGTGATCTCCGAGAAGTTCAAGGAGACCCGGATGAACGGCGCGACCGTCGGCTTCACCGACGACGACGGCAAGGGCGAGTACGACATCAAGGACGTCCCGCACGCCATGCGGCTGTCCACCTCGGGCACCTTCGTGCACGGCAACTACTGGGGCGCGCGGTCCATCTTCGGCAGCGTCAACACCAGCCACGGCTGCGTCGGCCTCGCCGACGTGAAGGGCGCGAGCGACGCGAACCAGCCCGCCGCCTGGTTCTACAACAACTCCATCATCGGTGACGTGGTCGTCGTCAAGAACTCCCCGGACAAGACCATCACCCCCGACAACGGCCTCAACGGCTGGAACATGAACTGGGCGGAGTGGGTCGCGGGTTCCGCGGTCTGACCCGGCCACCCGTTCTCCCGCAGCCACTTCTCCGGTAGCCCCGAACCCCGTACGAAGGCGGCGGCACCCCGGATCCTCCCCGGATCCGCGGTGCCGCCGCCTTCGGCGTTTCCGAGGTTCTCATCCGGCTCTCATGTTGGCCTTAACCCACCATCAGGACGCGCCCATAGCTTCGCAGCATGTTCTTCACCTACCTCCGGCGCGAACTGCGCCGCCGCAGAAAGGCGGCGCTGGTCGTCGCCTCGGGACTGGCCCTGGGCATCGCGCTGGTCATCATCGTCAGCTCGGTCTCCTCCGGCATGAGCAAGGCCCAGGACAAGGTCCTGGAATCGCTGTACGGCCTCGGTACGGACATGACGGTCACCAAGGCCGCGGCTGCCCCCGGTTCCGGCTCCAACAAGGAACGCCCGAAGTTCGAGTTCGACGCCAAGGGCGACGACGACGACTCGACGCAGAGCAGCGACCGGGTCATGGTCCAGGGCTTCCAGGCGCTGGCCTCCTCCACCGTCGACAAGATCGGCAAGCAGGACGGGGTCGCGGACGCGGTCGGGGGGCTGAGCCTGAACGTCATGAAGGTCGACGGCCAGTTCAAGCGCGGCGAGTTCAAGCAGGACGGCTCCTCGCAGAGCAGCCAGGGGCAGGGCGGCCCGGGCGGCGGCGGCAACGGTCAGCCGCAGGGCGAGGTCCAGGGCGGCGGCGCCTCCTTCGACGTCAACTCGTACTCCGTGTACGGCACCGACGTCACCAAGCAGGACCTCGGCCCGCTGACCTCCTCCAAGATCACCAAGGGTCGTACCTTCAAGGCGTCCGAGACCAACGCGAAGGTCGCCGTCGTGGACTCCGCGTACGCCAAGGAGAAGGAGCTCGCGGTCGGCAAGACCGTGACCATCAGCGGCACCAAGTTCAAGATCGTCGGTGTCTCGACCGCCGACAGCGGTGACGCGGCAGCCAACCTGTACATCCCGCTGAAGCAGGCCCAGACCCTCTCGGACTCGAAGAACAAGGTCACCACGGTCTATGTGAAGGCCTCGGACTCGCAGAAGATCGACCAGGTCAAGTCCACCATCCAGAAGAACGTCTCCGGGACGACGGTCACCACCTCCGCCGATCTCGCCGACACCGTCTCCGGCTCCCTCTCCACCGCCTCCGACCTGGCCTCCAGCGTCGGCAAGTGGCTGTCGATCGCGGTGCTGGTCGCCGCCTTCCTGGTGGCCGGTCTGCTCACCTCCTCGGCGGTCAGCCGCCGGGTGCGTGAGTTCGGCACCCTCAAGGCGCTCGGCTGGAAGAGCGGCCGGGTCACCCGGCAGGTCGTCGGCGAGGCGCTCATCAACGGACTCCTGGGCGGCGTGCTCGGCATCGCCATCGGTCTCGCCGGTGCGTACATCGTCACCGCCATCAGCCCCTCCCTCACCGCACAGCTCGGCTCCTCGGGCGGCGGCGGTGGCGGTGGCGGCATGGGCGGCGGTATGGGCGGACCGGGCGGACCGGGACAGAGCGCGTCCAAGTCGCTCGAGGTCGCGCTGACCGCACCCGTCTCCCTCTCCGTCATCCTCATCGCCGTCGGGCTGGCCGTGGCGGGCGGGCTGATCGCCGGTGCGTTCGGTGGCTGGCGGGCCTCGCGGCTGCGCCCCGCGGACGCCCTGCGCCGTGTCGAGTAGCCCCCGCGGCGTCCCCTCCCACCCCGTTCCAGCAGGAGTTCACCCATGTACACACTGAGAGACGTCACCAAGCGCTATACGCGCGGCAAGTCCACCGTCCATGCGCTCGCCGGAGTCGACCTGACCGTCCCGGACGGCGGCCGGCTGGTCATCCAGGGGCCCACCGGCGGCGGCAAGTCCACCCTGCTGCAGATGCTCGGCGGTCTCGACCGCCCCACGAGCGGCAGCGTGGAACTCGACGGCGTCGACCTCGGCAAGCTCAGCGAGGCCAAGCTCACCAAGGTGCGCGCACAGAACATCGGCTTCGTCTTCCAGAGCTTCAACCTCATCCCGACGCTCACCGCCCAGGAGAACGTGGAGACCGCGCTCGTACCCCTCGGCGGCAAGGCGTCCGAGCGGCGCAAGCGGGCCGCCGAGGCACTGGACGCCGTCGGACTCGGCGAACGGCTCGGACACCTGCCCAGCGAGATGTCCGGGGGGCAGCAGCAGCGCGTGGCGATCGCGCGGGCCCTGGTCAAGCAGCCCAAGGTGCTGCTCGCCGACGAACCCACCGGCAACCTCGACGAGTCGATGCGTGACGAGATCATGGAGGTGCTGGAGAACATGTGGAAGGAGCACGGCCTGACCTTCATCATGGTCACGCACGACAGCTCCATCGCCCGGCGCGCGCCCCGGCTGGCCACGATCCGCAAGGGCAAGGTCACCATCACGGAGAACGCGGCGGCGGCCTGACGGCCGGACGGCCCGGCGCCCCCACGGCCCGGCGTCCCCCCACGGCCCAGCGTCCCCATGACCCAGCGTCCCCATGACCCGGCGTACCCATGGACCGAGTCCCCACGGCCCGAAGCCCCACGGGCCGTGGGGACCGGCATGGAGCCCGCCGGGTTCAGCCATTACGCCCGCAGGGTTCAGCGCGGTCCGGCCACGGCGTTGCGATGAGCGGCGAGGTCGGCCCGGTGGACCTGGCGCAGCCCCATCGGGTCGTCGTGCCCGCTGCTCCAGACGGCGCTGAGCGGGACGGTCCTGGGGGCCGCGAGGAACGAGTGCAGCGCGTACCAGGGTTGCAATGGCAGCCGGCACAGTCCGTACAGCCAGCGCCGTACCAGGTGCCAGGGGCCCGGACGTCCGGCGTCGGGCAGGCCGATCACCCGTATCCCCATGATCAGCTTGCCGGCGCCGGCCCCGGCGATCGCGGTCAGGACCACCTGGTTGAGGAAGGAGAAGGCGAGCGCCGGACCGAGTAGCAGGCCGACGATCTCCGGGACACCGGCCGTGTCCACGCGCGTACGGACCAGCAGGCCACTGGCGACCAGGCAGAGGTAGGAGTCGAGAGCCACGGCGAGATAGCGGCGCATGTCGCCCACCCGTGGCGGGACCCGGGGCGTGACGCGCCGGCCGGGGACGAGCGGGAGAGCCGGCGGGGCGTACGGCCCCGAGGGACGTGACCGTCCCTCGGGGCCGTCGCCCCGTGAGATCGGCCCGGTTTGTCTGTACCCCCGTGACATTGTCATGGCGAAATCATGTCTGATCGTCCGTCCTGGGGCGAGAACCGCTCTCTTTCCGTTACGTGCCCCGCTACTCTCTCAGCCATGATCACCGCCATAGCCGCAATGATCACCGCAGTGGTCGGGGTGCTCGGCACCCTCCTCGCTCCGGTACTCGCGCAGCGGTTGACCGGACGCCAGCGCGCGGAGGAGACCCGGCTCGCCGCCGGACAGCGGAAGCTCGAGGAACGGCGCGCCCAGTACACAGCGATGAACCGGGCCTCCCGGCAGTTCCACACCCTCCTCAAGGACGCCCTGCACCGCATTCGCGACGGCGTCTACACCGAACAGGAACGCACCCAGCTCGAAGAGGCCCGTCTCGACCACCGCGACCGCTACGCCGAGGCGCAGATGATCGTGCCGGAACGGATTCTGCAGGCATCCCGCGACCTCAACCGGGTCCTCGCCGCCGGTGACGCCGCCGTCAAACGCCTCGACCGCGACCTCGCCCATGACGGCGAGAGCGTCGAGCGGGCCCTGGAGGAGCTCAAGGCGGCCGACCCCCGCCTCGACACCATGCGGACGCTGATGCGCCAGGATCTCGGGGTCACCGACTGACCCCGCCACCCGGCCCTGGCAGTCCCCTTGTCGCCCACCTCACACACCCTGACGAGGCCGCCCGAACCGGACAGCGGACTCTCCGCACGCGCCGGGCGCACCCGGGGAGTGAATCCGGGGTGCGAGTCCGGGATACGGATGCGGTGCACTGTTTTTTCGGCCGCCTGGGACAATTGAGATGCCACAACGGTCTCAACGTCGCTTTCGTGAGCTGCGGAGCGTGCGATGTCTGGGCGACGCCCTCAATGGGGAGGGGGACCGCAGGTGCCCTCGGGACGGGGTGCCGACGCGCGCGATCCCTACCCACGGAAGGTACGGCCCCACATGAGTGTCATCGAGCCGCTGTACGCGGAGATCCTCCGCCGCAACCAGGGCGAGAAGGAGTTCCACCAGGCGGTGCACGAGGTCCTGGAGACCCTCGACCCGGTCCTCGAACAGCGACCGGAGTTCGTGGACGCCCGGATCATCGAGCGCCTCTGCGAGCCGGAGCGTCAGCTCATCTTCCGCGTGCCGTGGACGGACGACTCCGGCGACATCCACGTGAACCGCGGCTTCCGGGTCGAGTTCAGCAGCTCGCTCGGACCGTACAAGGGCGGCCTGCGTTTCCACCCCTCGGTCAACCTCGGCATCGTGAAGTTCCTCGGCTTCGAGCAGATCTTCAAGAACGCCCTGACCGGCATGCCCATCGGCGGCGGCAAGGGTGGTGCCGACTTCGACCCGAAGGGCCGCTCCGACGCCGAGATCATGCGCTTCTGCCAGTCGTTCATGACCGAACTCCACCGCCACCTCGGCGAGTACACCGATGTTCCCGCCGGTGACATCGGCGTCGGCGGCCGTGAGATCGGCTACCTCTTCGGTCAGTACAAGCGGATCACCAACCGCTACGAGTCCGGAGTCCTCACCGGCAAGGGCCTGGGATGGGGCGGCGCCCAGGCACGCACCGAGGCGACCGGATACGGCTGTGTGCTCTTCACCGCCGAGATGCTCCGCAGCCGCGGCGAGTCCCTCGACGGACAGCGCGTCGTGGTCTCGGGCTCGGGCAATGTCGCGATCTACGCCATCGAGAAGGCCCAGCAGCTCGGCGCGATCGTGGTGAGCTGCTCCGACTCCGACGGGTACGTCGTCGACGACAAGGGCATCGACCTCGCCCTGCTCAAGGAGATCAAGGAGGCCGGCCGCGGCCGGGTCTCCGAGTACGCGGCGCGCCGCGGCAGCCACGTCGCCTACGTCCCCGGCGCCGGTCTCTGGAACGTCCCCTGTGACGTGGCCCTGCCCTGCGCCACCCAGAACGAACTGCATGAGACCGACGCCCAGGCCCTGGTCCGCAACGGCGTGAAGGCGGTCGCCGAGGGCGCCAACATGCCCACCACCCCGGGGGCCGTGCGGATCTTCCAGGAAGCGGGCATCGCCTTCGCCCCTGGCAAGGCGGCCAACGCCGGTGGTGTGGCCACCAGCGCCCTGGAGATGCAGCAGAACGCCTCGCGCGACTCCTGGACCTTCGCCCACACCGAGCAGCGCCTCGCGGAGATCATGCGCCACATCCACGACTCCTGCTACACCACGGCCGAGCGCTACGGCAGCCCCGGCAACTACGTGGTCGGCGCCAACATCGCCGGCTTCGAACTCGTCGCGGACGCGATGCTCGCCCAGGGCCTCATCTGATCCCTCGGCTCCGGCGCCGCAACGGCCCGACCGCCCTCTCACCCGAGGGGTGCGGCCGGGCCGTTTCGGTAGGACGGGGACCGTGCGACGGATGCGATGAGCATGCGCAGACGTTCGCCGGCGGTGCGGTACCGGGGCAAACGGGACGCCGAGCTGACAATCCGTCTCTGGCGGCCCGTCGACGGTTCTGCAAGGCGGAATTCGGCTGACCCATCAAGGCGGCGCGCCTAGGTTGCGAGCCACGTCTGCCACCGCACTCGCACGAGCGCGCACTGTCGGCGGATCCTGAGGAGGAAGTGCCCATGTGCAGCAGCTGCAGCGACCCGACCCACACCCACCGGTCTCTCTCCCGGCGTCTGCTGCTGGGCGGTGTGGCCGCAGGGGCAGGTCTGGCAACCGTGCCCGCGGGCATCGCGTCGGCCGCGACTGATTCCCGCGGCGGCTCGGATCTGACCCGTGGTCTTCACGTCGTCCTGCTGGGGACCGCCGGCGGCCCGCCGCCCCGGCCGGGACAGGCCGGCATC
Organism: Streptomyces sp. NPDC052052; assembly: GCF_040680455.1. Taxonomy (NCBI): domain Bacteria; kingdom Bacillati; phylum Actinomycetota; class Actinomycetes; order Kitasatosporales; family Streptomycetaceae; genus Streptomyces; species Streptomyces sp. NPDC052052. The sequence goes on from NZ_JBFAWU010000011.1 coordinate 25,076, forward strand.
TCGACCGCGATCGTCGTCGACGGGAAGGTGTATCTGGTCGACGTGGGCGCCGCCGCGGTCCACCAGTTCGTCAACGCCGGCCTGCAACTGGCCGACCTCACCGCGGTCTTCGTGACCCATCTCCACGTGGACCACCTGGCCGACTACCCGAACCTGTTCCTGCTCGGCGGCTGGAACACCCCCGGGCAGGGCGACACCCTCGCGGGCCCGATCCCGGTGTACGGGCCCGGCGCGGCGGGCGGCCTGCCGCCCGCCTTCGGCAACGGCACCGTGTCGACCACCTCGCCGGGGGACCCGACGCCGGGTCTCGCGGGGCTCACCGATCATGTGTGTGACGCCTTCGCCTACAGCACGAACGTGTTCATGCGCGACTCGGGCATCCGCGAAACCCGTGCCCTTGCCGACGTCCACGAGATCGATGTGGCCGGGACCGGGGCCTCGTACGAGAACACCGCCCCTGACATGCGGCCGTTCGTCGTGATGGAGGACGACCGGGTCCGGGTGACCGCGGTCCTGGTGCCGCACGGCCCCGCATTTCCCGCCTTCGCCTACCGGTTCGACACCGCGTACGGGTCGGTGACCTTCTCGGGCGACACCACCTACAGCGAGAACCTGGAGCGTCTCGCCGACGGCTCCCGCCTGCTGGTGCACGAGGCCGTCAACGTGCAGGGAATGTCCATGCCGGCGGCCGTGCTCGACCACATCCTGCTCTCCCACGTCGAGGTGCAGAAGGTGGGCGGGGTAGCCACCCGCAGCAACGCCGAGGCCCTGCTCCTGAGCCATATCGGCAACCTGGACGGCAGCGCCGTCAACCGGCCCCAGTGGCGTCGCTGGGCTCGTAACGGGTACGACGGTCCGGTGCACGTGGGTGGCGACCTGGAGATCTACAGCGTCGACCGCAAGGGCGTCAAGAAGCGGTCCTGACCGTCGATTCCGCTCACCCGCTCCACCCCCAAGTCCCTGGCCGGGCAGGGATTGTGTGGGGGTTCTGCTCTGCTCACAGCCATGGCTGCCGAACTCGTCCCAGGGGCTCCCTCCCGAGGAGCCCCTGGGACGAGCCGGCTCCCGGAGCCCTGGCCGCTGCGTGATTCCCATCGAGCGCAGCCGGGCCCGCACCCGTCCCGCTCATCCCACGGGGCCTGCGGCGACGCAGAACTCATTGCCCTCCGGGTCCGCCATCACCACATGATGGCCGTCGAACTCGCCGAGAACGGTCCCGCCCGCCTGCACCAGGCGCGCCGACTCCGCCTTGATCCGTGCCCATCGTTCGTCAGGGCTGCCGTGCCCCGGCACTCGAACGTCGATGTGGAGCCGGTTCTTTACCGTCTTGGGCTCGGGGACCTTGAGGATGCTCAAGCGAGGACCGACTCCGTCGGGATCACAGAGCCACGCAGCGTCGTCCACGGATTCGTCCTCGGGAAGGTCGAACTGTGCGAACCACTCCGCACGTGTGGTGAACGGAGCCGGAGGCGGCTCGTCCACGTAGCCGAGGGCCGTCTTCCAGAAAACGGCCAGGAGTTGTGCGTCCGCACCATCAAGGGTCAGGTCGATGCCGGCTGCCATGGGTGGACCGTACCGTGCGCCTCTGACCGTCAGTGCTCGGGCGTAGGTTTCTCCTCGCCCGTACCAGCGTGCTCGCCCTTGGAGGACCCGCACCATGCCTCGCAGGATTCCGCCGCCGCCCTTCGACATGGCCGAACTCGCACCGGAGTTCGCGAGCCTCGCCAAAGAGACGACCCTGCTGTACCCGAGGAGTGGTGACCCCGGCGTCCGGCACAGCTCCATGGGCGGCCCGTTGCTCTGGCCGATTGACGAACCATGGCCGTACTGCGCCCAGTTCGGGCACTGGGCCTACGGCACGGACGGCGGCGCCGGGAGTTCGGAGCCGGGTGCGGTCCCCATGGTGCCGGTGGTCCAGCTCTTTGCCCGTGACGTTCCCTGGCTCGAGTTTCCTCGGGGCAAGGATGTGGTGCAGTTGCTCTGGTGCGCTCTCATCCATGACGGTGACCCAGCAGGAGCCGTGCTGCCGAAGTTGTACTGGCGCAACGAGGCCGAGACGGTGGCAGCGGGACTCCTGCACGACGTTCCTGCACCTCATGAGGGCGAGTACGTGGACGACCTCGTTCCGCGCCCCTGCACGGTCTGTCCGACTCCCGCGGTCGAGTATCCGGGCTACGACCTGCCCCACGAACTGCTGACATCCCTGGGCCCCCGCCTCGAAGAGCTCCAGGACCGCTTCGGGTTCTGGTACACGGAAGTGGCGAGCGCCCTGCAGAACAAGGTCGGTGGATATCCGGCCTGGACCCAGAGCCCGGACTGGCCGCACTGCGACCAGGGCCACCGCATGGAGCACCTGTTCAGCATCACCGGAGAGCCGGCCTACGGGCGTTGGCTCCCGCTGGACGAGCACGAACCCGGAACGACGCTACCGACGTGGGACGCTCCAGCGGCCCAGGACGCCCTGGACGCGATCGGGCCGGAACTGGAGATCGGGGATGCCGGGGGCCTGTACGTCTTTCTCTGCCGCCAGTGCCCCGATCTCCCGTACGCCCACCGCCATGACTGCCACTGACGGACGGTCCGAGACCCAGCCCCGCAGTCGGACGGCTGAGGTCGTTTGCTCCGCGTCGACGCCCGGAGCCTGTGCGATGCGGGTCGGAAACGACGCACTCCAGCTGGTCTTGTACGGGGTAGTCGGCAACGACCGCACGCCGCCCTCCACCACCACAACCACATACGACCGGGCCACACACCCTGAACCAGCGAGGATGCCGTCCGTGCCTGATGCCGCCTTCGACGATGTGACGCCGACCGCCGAAACGGCTCCTACATCCGCCCCGGCCTGCACGGACGCGGCTACGGGGCCACTCTCGTACACGAGGTCCGCCGCATCGCGCGGGAGGAGATGGGACTTGAGCAACTCCGTCTCGCCGCGCGCGCCGGCGTGGGACTGGAGGCCTTCTACGGGCGCCTGGGCTGGAGGGAGACCGGCCGCTGGCCCGGCGCCCTCCGCCTTGCCGAAGGTGACGACCGAGACGAGGTCCTCATGCTCCTCGCCCCACTCTGAACGATGGGCCCCGAGGAACTCAGTACGGCAAAGTGCGCCGCCTCCGGCGTTGAGGCACCACACCCCGACGGTGTCCGCAGACGTGAGCGCGAGCCCACCTGCGGATGACCTACTGCCCGTGCTGGAAGCGGTAGACCGTCGACTGTCGCGACCGGAAGCCGAGACGTTCATAGAGCCGGTTCGCTGCCGCACGATCCGGCCGAGAGGTGAGATCGACCGTCCGGGCACCCGCCTCCCCGGCAATCCGCAGGGCCTCCTCAGTGAGGAGGCCGGCGACTCCCTGGCCTCGCGCAACGCCGTCCACGACCACGTCTTCGACACGCCCCCGCAAACCGGACGGCAGCGGCAGCAGCACCAACGTCAGGGTGCCGACGATCTCGTCGGAGGACCGGGCGACGAGCACGGTGTTCGCGTCACAGGTCACCATCCGGTCGACCGCTTCGAAATCGAGCGGCTTCGCCGTCGAAGACAGCTGCGGCAGCAGCCGACCGAAGGCATCCACAAGCTCCTGGCTTGCTTCCCGGGCGATCTCCACACGGACGTCCATCCCGTGATCCTATCGATCGCCCTGGACCGAGGAGGGGTGTTGTGTGCGGACTACTCCTGGGTGACATCCGGCGCAGGAGCGATGCCGGTCGGACACGACGCTCCCCATGGAGACGACGGCGCGTGATCCATCGCACTGGACGTACAACGGCTTGCCATGATCAGACGTGACGTCCATTGGCGGTTGGGCAAGTTGAGGTCGACGCGGGCGAGGCCCTGCACCGCTGCCTCATCGAAACGAGGATGCGCCGGCAAGCGCCTGGCAGCTACAACGGCATCTATGACGGTCTTCTTCTGTGCGAAGTGCGGAGTCGAACTCACCCCGGACTTGGTGGAGCTACCCGCCGTGCCGGAAGTCTCGGGCCGTGACGGGGACCGGGACAGGAAGACACGTCTGGCCCCCTCCACTGTGCCGCGAGGGCACTATGCGATTGATCCCGAGCTGTGGGGCGCACCGTTCACCCCGCCGACCGGTGAACCTCGGCCGCACCATCCGCGCCGATTGCTCATGCCGGCCGAACTGACCGACTGGACCCCGGGTGGGCAGAGAAACACCGTCGTCGTGCATCCCGACGACGTACCGGATCTCCGGCTGCTGGATCAGGATGGCCCCCACCAGGGCTGCTGCGGCCCGCTCGGCACCGGGGGCCGCAACATGGCCTGCGGATGCGGTGTCCTCGTTGCCACCCTCGCTGCTGACTGCATGGGCCCGCACGAGCTTCACCTTGATCCTGTACGGGTGTACGCGTTCGATACGAAGGGGGCGGAGAGATGAGCGGCCGTCCTGTGCCAGCGTCTGCCGCCGAACCAGACGCTGAACTGGCGCCGCTCAGGCACCACTTCCGTGACCCCTCGTCCGAATGTGATGTAGGGCCCGGGTGGCGGTCCCTTGTGCTGCGGTGCCATGAGGCGGTCGTCGCGGAGTTTCCCGAGTACGAGCTTCTGGCGGTGAAACAGAAGTGGGCCGCCCTGGCCTACCAGGCTTTTCCTCGGCCGTGGAAGCGGGGCGGAAACTGGACGTCCGACGAGGCGGACAGGCTCGATGCGCTGGTGGCCGAGTTCACGGCCGTCAGCGAGCACGTCTGTGAGCGGTGTGGCGACGCCGGAACGCTGCGCGAGACCCGGCCGATCGAGCTGACTCTCTGTGATGCGTGCGAGTCCGTCGTCGGATCGGACGGCCGCCTGTGGCGTCGCCCGCTCAGCGTTCCTGGAAGCGAGGCTCCGGCCACGAGGTGATCGGCTCGCTGGACGCCGAGTAGATCTCCAAGAGCGAGAGATAACCAGCCTTGGTGAACACCATCACCCCGGCGTCGTCCGGTACGGCGTACCAGGCATCCGCAGCCGGGTTTCCGTGCACCAGGGCCGGTGGCACCGCCGCGCGGTCCACCATGAGGTCGACAGCCACGCAGCCGCAACCAACCGGCCCGCCACTCGCGCATGCGGAATCTGAGCACGCAGAGCACTGCTCACCGGATCGGAACCGGCAAGCAGCGCGTTCAGTGTCGCCATCGCACCGGGCGAGAGGGACTCAGCCATCGGCCTTCGTGATGCCGATCGGGCAGGACACCCCCGTCCCCCCGATCCCGCAGTAACCGGCCGGGTTCTTGTCGAGGTACTGCTGGTGATATGCCTCGGCAGGCCACAGGGCGCGACCCTCGGCCGAGAGGATCTCCGTGGTGATCTCGCCGTAGCCGGAGCCCGTGAGGACCTCCTGGTAGGCCGTACGGGAGGCCGCCGCGGTGGCTGCCTGTTCGGGGGAGTGGGTGTGGACCGCCGAGCGGTACTGCGTGCCCACGTCGTTGCCCTGGCGGAAGCCCTGGGTGGGGTCGTGGGATTCCCAGAACACCTTCAGCAGTGCACCGTACGAGATGATCTCCGGGTCGAAGACCACGCGGACCGCCTCGGTGTGACCGGTCAGGCCCGAGCAGACCTCCTCGTACGTGGGGTTCTCCGTGTAGCCGCCCTGGTAGCCGACGAGCGTCGTCCAGACGCCGTCCGTCCGCCAGAACGTGCGCTCGGCGCCCCAGAAGCAGCCCATGGCGAAGTCCGCGACCTCCAGCCCCTCCGGGTACGGGCCCAGCAGCGCGTTGCCGAGGACCGTGTGGCGGGACGGGACGGTGAACCCGGGGATGGAGCGGCCCTTCAGGGCTTCCTCGGGGGTGGGGAGCTGCGGGGTACGGCGGTGCAGGAACATGCGGGGGCTCCTCCTGGGGTCGGCGTTCGGTGCGTACGGCATGCCGAGCGTGTCAACTTTCAACGCACCGGGTGCTTCCTGGATTCCACGGGGACTCCCTGCGCCCGACGACGCTGCCGCGCCAGGACGTGTCCGGCCGAGCTGGGGTCGGCGGATAACCCGATGCGCAGCCCACGGGACGGCCCTCGGGGCTTGCGTCTGGAGTGTGGGCCGCCCGGACCCCGCGAGCCCGGCCGGCGCGCACGAGAGGCCCCGGTTGCCGTACTAACCCGGCTTGATGGTCGCGAGTTGCGCGAGCAGCAGGACCAGACGGTAGGCGTCGCCGAAGTCGTCGGTGGTGAAGGCGACGGTGCGGCCGTCTCCGCTGCGTGAGACCCCGGGCACGAGAGTCGCCAGGTCGACCGTGAACGGTGCGGAGAGGTCGACCTCGACCTCCACCGGTCCGGCGAGGGTCAGCGGTGAAACCTGGGCCCGCCGCGTGATGGCGTCGGCGGCCCCGCGGCGCAGCCGCTCCCGCGCTTCCTCGGGGTGCAGAGCGACGGCGGCGAGCTGGCCGAGGGCCTGCTTGACCTCGACGGTGGTCGCGGCGGGGACCAGATCACGCAGTTCGGCGCAGGCGCTGTCGTCCCCGCTGAGCAGGACGACGGGCACGCCCAGATGCCCGGCCATCGCGGCGTTGAGACCGATCTCGCCCATGGAGCGCCCGGCCACGCGCACATCGAGGATGCCGTCGTTCATGGTGTGCGCCAGCACGGCCGGGCCGCCACCGGCCCGTGCGTGATAGCCGATGAACAGAACCGCGTCGGTGCGGTCGTCGAGCCCGCCGAGCATGCCCAGGGGGCGCGGCTTGCCGCGCACCAGTCGTGCCCGCCGGTCGAGCTCCTCCGGCAACAGGTTGCGAAACGGCCCGTGCGCGTCGGCGACCCAGACCGTGGCGGCGGGCTCGGCATCCAGGACACCGGCGATCACGCTGTTCGCCTCGGCCGTCATCAACGAGCGACCGCGCTCGTAGTCGTAGCGATCCGGATTCGTCTCGGTGGGATGGACGATCCCCGAGATGCCCTCCAGGTCGACAGAGATCAGCACCTTCATAGCTCCGGGAGCCTACGTGCTGGGGGCGCCGTACCGGCCGTGCATGGCAAAACTTCCGGCCTCACATCGCCGGGGCCCGATCGGCCGGCCCACACACCGGCTACCGCGGCAGCGTCGCCGGGCTGCCGCCGTTCGCCTCGTAGCCGGCGACCGCCAGCGCCCGGTGGACCGTGTACACGGCGGCCGGGTCGGGGTCCTCGGTCCACGGCAGTGCGCCCACATGGCCGTCGATGTGGACGAACTGGTTCATCGCCTCCGACCAGCGTTCCATCCGGACCAGGAACAGCACCAGCAGATGGCGTACGTGCGCCAGCATCGGATCGTCCGCGCGGGCCGCGTGCACCGCGAACAGGGCGCCCTCGACGGCCTTGGTCACCACCGCGCCCTGGTAGAAGCCCCGCACGAGGTTGACCTCGGGCAGATGCTCGTACACCGCGAAGAGCGGCAGCGCGGCCAACAGCGAGCCCTGCGGGGCGCGGGCGGCTGCCGTGGTGGCGAAGCGGTCGGCCTCCTCGCGGGAGCCGTGCCACTTCTCGCACAGGTAGTGCAGCGCGGCGATGTGTGCGCCCATGTGGGCCGGGGCCCGGTCGATCACCTTGGCCCAGAGCCGGTCGAACTCCTCGTGCGGGTAAGCGAGTCCACGGGCCACCGCCAGTTCGACGAGGTACGGCACGGGGTCGCCCGGAGCCAGCAGCGCGGCCTCGCCGCAGACCGTACGGGCCTCCTCCAGGATGATCCGGAAATCGTCCGTCCCCGCGGTCGACGAACGCCATGCCTGCTGCACCAGGAATTCGGCGTGCACCGCCGCGCCGCCCGCGTCCTTCGGCGCCTCGGCCCGCCAGGTGCGCAGCCACGCACCACCGACACCCGGCTGCTGGGCGAGCTCCAGCGAGGCGGCACCGGCGAATGCCTGCACCCGCTGCCACCGCACCTCGCCCTCCTTGGGCGTACCGGCCAGCAGTTGCGAGGCCGCCCGCCAGTCCTGGGTGCGCTGCACGACGGCGAGCACATCGAGGAGATCCTGGTCCGGGCCCGGCAGCCGGACATCGAGCTCCTCCTGGCGCAGAAAGCCGTAGGCCTCCGGGTCGGCGGCGTCCGGCGAACCGGGCGCGACCTGGCGGATTCCGCCGCGGCGGCGCAGCACGAAGGGGCCGATGACCGCGGCGAGCATGCACAGGGCGATCAGGAACCAGAGAATCTCCATGCCCCCATTGTCACCGGACGGCCGTACAGTCCGGTCGCCGCCCTCGTGACGAACTACGCTCTGGCCCCATGAGCGACCAGCACAGTTTCGAGACTCTCGCGATCCATGCGGGAAACACCGCCGATCCCCTCACGGGCGCCGTCGTACCGCCCATTTACCAGGTGTCCACCTACAAGCAGGACGGCGTGGGCGGACTGCGCGGCGGCTACGAGTACAGCCGCAGCGCCAACCCCACCCGTACCGCGCTGGAGGAGAACCTCGCGGCCCTGGAAGGTGGCCGCCGCGGGCTCGCTTTCGCCTCCGGCCTCGCTGCCGAGGACTGCCTGCTCCGTACCCTTCTCACCCCCGGCGACCACGTGGTCATCCCGAACGACGCCTACGGCGGTACGTTCCGGCTGTTCGCGAAGGTCGTCTCGCGGTGGGGCGTGGACTTCTCGGTCGCCGACACGTCGGACGTGGCGGCGGTACGGGCGGCGATCACCCCGCGCACCAAGGCGATCTGGGTGGAGACCCCGTCCAACCCGCTGCTCGGCATCACCGACATCGCCGCGGTCGCCGGTGTGGCCCGTGCGGCCGGTGTGCGGCTGGTCGTCGACAACACCTTCGCCAGTCCCTACCTCCAGCAGCCGCTCGCCCTCGGTGCCGATGTCGTGGTGCACTCCATGACGAAGTACATGGGCGGGCACTCGGACGTCGTCGGCGGCGCACTGATCGTCAACGACCCTGAACTGGCCGAGGAGTTGGCGTACCACCAGAACGCCATGGGTGCGGTCGCCGGACCGTTCGACGCCTGGCTGGTGCTGCGCGGCATCAAGACCCTCGCGGTCCGCATGGACCGGCACAGCGAGAACGCCGCGAAGATCGCCGATCTGCTGACCCGGCACCCCAAGGTCACCCAGGTCCTCTACCCGGGGCTGCCCGAGCACCCCGGCCACGAGATCGCCGCGAAGCAGATGAGGTCCTTCGGCGGCATGGTGTCCTTCCGGGTCGAGGGCGGTGAGGAAGCGGCGGTCCAGGTGTGCAACCGGGCGGAGCTGTTCACCCTCGGCGAGTCCCTGGGCGGCGTCGAGTCCCTCCTGGAGCACCCGGGCCGCATGACGCACGCCTCGGCGGCCGGCTCCCCGCTGGAGGTACCGGCCGACCTGGTCCGGCTCTCCGTCGGCATCGAGTCCGCCGACGACCTGATCGCCGATCTGACACAGGCGCTCGGCTGACAGGAGGGGTTCGCCCCGTCACAGCGCCCGGATCCGTTCGCGCGGTTCCGGGCGTCTGCGTGCCGGGGCCGGCTCGGCGCCCAGGACCGGCTCTCACCAGCCGTCGAGCGGAGGTGTCGTCTCGGCCGGAGGCAACTGCCACGGCTGCACCCGCACCGCCCACACCGTGAAGGCCACCATCGCGACGCACGCCAACAACAGCAGCAGCCGGCGTGCGCGCCGGCGGCGGCGCAGCAGACGGCCGCCGCGTCGTGCCGCCTGACGCGCCAGATCGGCGGGCACCTGCGGATGCGGACCGGCCAGCATGCGCCAGACCTCGTCCTCCCTGCTGCCGCGGCCGTTCACGGCGCCCTCCCCAGCGGCCCCTTCGGCCCCAGGGGCCCCAGCAGTCCCCGCCGGGCCGTCGGCCGGCGGGTGCCGCGCAGGGTGGCCACCGAGCGGTTGCAGAGCGCCCGGATCCGGTCCACCGGAAGCCCGAGCAGGGCCGCGGCCTGTTCCTCCGCGACGCCTTCGTACAGCCGAAGGACGAGAACCAGGCGTTCCTGCGGGGTCAGCGGGTCCAGCAGGCCGCCGCGCGGGCGGTGGTGCTGCCAGACCTCGTGTGCGAACCGGGTGACCAGCGCCTGCCGGGTGCGGTCGTACGGGTCCTCGCCGCGCAGCCGCTCCCACTCCGCGTACGTGTGTGCCAGCGCGACCATCAGCAGCCGCTGGGCGCGGGGGTTCGTGCCCGGCGGCTGCATGGGCTCGGCGGTGAGCAGCGTCGCGGTGTGCAGCAGCCGGCCGGCCGCGCCCGCCACGAACGCCTCGAACTCCTGGGAGCGGCGCCGTTCGTGGCCCGCTTGGCGCTCTCGCACAGAACTCATCCGAGCCGCCCGGGAGTTCCCGGGTCAAGAGGCGTGCACCGGACAGCTCGTGGGGCCGTGCCGTCGGACGCCGCCGCGGCACCCGGGGTGCCGCGGACGGGAGTGCTCAGCCGGCCTCGGGAGTCTGGTGCGATGCCTGGCGGGCCGCCAGTGCCCCGTTGAACCGGGTGAGCAGCGCGCAGAACGTCTCGCGCTCCTCGGGCGTCCAGTCGTCCGTCACCTGCGACATGAGCTCGCGCCGCGACATACGGACCTCGCCCAGCCGTGCCTGGCCGCGCGGCGAGAGCTGCAGCACGACGGCCCGGCCGTCCTCCGGGTGCGAGGTGCGCTTGACCAGGCCCGTCTCGACCAGCGGTGCGACCTGCCGGGTCACGGTCGAGGAATCGATCCCCATGCCCGCGGCCAGTGCCTTGACGCCCATCGGGCCTTCCCGGTCCAGCCGGTTGAGGAGCAGATAGGCGGCCCGGTCCATGGTGTTGCGGACCTGCCCGACACCGCCGAGGCGGGTCTGCTCGGCACGGCGGGCGAATACTGCGACCTGGTGTTGCAGTGTGTCGAGGACCTGGTCGGAACCCGTGGAATCGGGGGCCGGGTCCCCGGAAGGAGACGCAGCTGTCGTCATGTCCTGAGGGGGCATGGCCGGGGGCTCTCTTCATGCGGTGTCGGATGGGTGGGGGACAGAGTACGCGGCTGCGGGGTAACGCGTACCAGTGCTGTGCAAACCCGTGGACAGCGGTGCACGGAGGGATCACGCGAGGCATCCGGCACCCTGTCGAGCTGCGAGACTGACGATATGAGCTACCGTGCCCCAGGCCGTTTCCCCCCGCTGATCCTCGACGACGTCCGCGGGGCGCAGAAGATGCTCTCCGGCGTGGCCAGGATGACGCCCATGGAGGGCAGCCGTCACCTCACCGAGCTCGTGGGCGCGCCGGTCCATCTCAAGTGCGAGAACCTGCAGCGGACCGGTTCGTTCAAACTGCGTGGTGCCTACGTACGGATCGCGGGCCTGTCTCCGGTGGAGCGGGCGGCCGGCGTCGTGGCCGCGAGTGCCGGAAACCATGCGCAGGGTGTCGCACTCGCCTCTGCGCTGCTCGGCGTACGGTCGACGGTCTTCATGCCGGTCGGGGCTCCCCTGCCGAAGGTGGCCGCCACCCGCGAGTACGGGGCGCAGGTCCGGCTGCACGGTCATGTCATCGACGACACGCTGGCCGCCGCCCAGGAGTACGCGCATGACACCGGCGCGGTCTTCATCCACCCCTTTGACCACCCGGACATCATCGCCGGGCAGGGCACCGTGGGCCTGGAGATCCTCGAGCAGTGCCCCGAGGTGCGCACGATCGTCGTCGGGGTCGGCGGCGGTGGTCTCGTCGCGGGCATCGCGGTGGCGGTCAAGGCGGTCCGGCCCGATGTGCGGATCATCGGCGTGCAGGCGGCGGGTGCGGCCTGCTATCCGCCGTCGCTGGCCGCGGGCCACCCGGTGTCGATCGCCTCGCCGACCACGATGGCGGACGGCATCAAGGTCGGACGCCCCGGCGATGTGCCGTTCGCGTTGGTTCAGGAGCTGGTCGACGAGGTCCGCACGGTCTCCGAGGACGAGCTGTCCAGTGCGCTGCTGCTCTGCCTGGAGCGGGCGAAGCTGGTCGTGGAGCCGGCCGGTGCGAGCCCGGTCGCGGCGCTGCTGAGCGATCCGAAGTCGTTCCGCGGACCGGTGGTCGCCCTGCTGTCGGGCGGCAATGTGGACCCGCTGCTGATGCAGCGCGTCCTGACCCACGGCATGGTGGCGGCCGGCCGTTATCTGAGTCTGCGGCTGCGGCTGAGCGACCGGCCCGGTGCGCTGGCCACGCTGCTGGCCGTGCTCTCGGTGGTCGACGCCAACGTCCTCGACATCGGGCATGTGCGGACCGATCCCCGGCTGGGGCTCACGGAGGTCGAGGTGGAGCTGCACCTGGAGACGAAGGGCCCGCAGCACTGCGACGAGGTCTCGGCGGCGCTGCGTGAGGCGGGCTATCTGGTGATGAGCTGAGCCCCGGGCGAACCCCGGCCGCCCCGCTGCGGCGGCCCCCCACCGTGCGAGGAGCCCCCGGCCACCGGCCGGGGGCTCCTCGCACGAGGGTGCGGGATCAGCCCGTGTAGGGCTTCGCCGCGAGGATCTTCACGGTTGCCGTCTTGCCGTTCGGAAGCTCGTACTCGGCGTCGTCGCCCGTGCGCTTTCCGTTGACGCCGGTGCCGAGCGGCGACTGCGGTGAGTACGTCTCGATCTCCGAGCTCGCGTACTCACGGGAGGCGAGCAGGAAGGTCAGGGTGTCGTCCGGGTCGCCGTCGAAGGCGATCGTCACGACCATGCCGGGTTCGACCACACCGTCGTCGGCAGGTGCCTCGCCGACCTTGGCGTGTTCCAGGAGCTGGGTGAGCTGGCGCACCCGCAGCTCCATCTTGCCCTGCTCCTCCTTGGCCGCGTGGTACCCGCCGTTCTCCCGGAGGTCACCCTCCTCACGGGCCGCCGCGATCTTTACGGAGATTTCCGTGCGCGCGGGACCAGACAGGTACTCCAGCTCGGCCTTGAGCTGGTTGTACGCCTCCTGCGTGAGCCAGGTGACGTTTTCGCTGGTCTGGGTCACAGGGTGCTCCTCGTCGGTACTGGGAATACAAAGCAACGCCCTACCCGTAAGCATGTGCCTTCCCGGGTGGGCGAAACCACGAGCCTAACAATTCCCCCGGAAAAGGGGGAGCAGGTTTACGGCTCGGGTCGTTCAGGTGCAGGTCAGGGCCTGTGTCGGCGGTTCAGCGCTGGCGTGCGCAGATCAACGCCCCGCCCCGCCGTCGTCGGTGCAGCCCAGCAGCTCGACCGTGGTCGCCCTGGCGGTCGTGCGCAGGGACACGACCTGGTCGATCCGGTCCGAGTGTGCGTCGAAGCGGACGTCCTTGCGGGCCACCTCGCTGCCGTCCTTGTGCTGCGAGCGGAGCGTGCAGTAGCCCTTGACGTCCGCGCCCTTGCGCACCTCCAGGTGCACATCCATGCGCTCGTCGGAGACCACCTTGAACTTGATCACCTCGGCGCTGATGCCCCGGCCGACGACGTAGCCGTAACCGATCCAGCACAGCACTCCGAGCAGGGCGACACCCAGCACCGCACCGAGAATCCTGAGCTTGCGGTCCGCGCGCTGGTCCGCGGAGCGGCCGTAGCGGTTCTCCGGAAGCGCCTCGCGCACCGCGGTCATGATCGTTCCTCCCGTACCGGGGATGCTGGAATTTTCCGCCCCCCGGTTCGGTCACTATAGAAGTCTGCCACCCGCCACCCGGGCGCCACCCCATGCAGACGTCCCTGCGGGACGGCATCTCTCCACGGCGTCCCCTCAACGAGGATCGAGACTTGACTGAGCAGCTGCGACTGATGGCCGTCCACGCGCACCCCGACGACGAATCGAGCAAGGGTGCGGCCACCATGGCCAAGTATGTGTCCGAGGGGGTGGACGTGCTGGTCGTGACCTGCACGGGAGGCGAGCGCGGCTCCATCCTCAACCCGAAGCTCCAGGGCGACGCGTACATCGAGGAGAACATCCACGAGGTGCGCAGGAAGGAGATGGACGAGGCCCGGGAGATCCTGGGCGTCGGGCAGGAGTGGCTCGGCTTCGTCGACTCCGGTCTTCCCGAGGGAGACCCGCTGCCGCCGCTGCCCGAGGGCTGCTTCGCGCTGGAGGACGAGGAGAAGGCCGCCGGGCGTCTGGTCCGCAGCATCCGCGCGTTCCGGCCGCAGGTCGTCACGACGTACGACGAGAACGGCGGCTACCCCCACCCCGACCACATCATGACCCACAAGATCACGGTGATCGCCTTCGACGGCGCGGCGGACGGCGAGACCTTCCCCGAGTCGGAGTTCGGCCCGGTCTGGCAGCCGCAGAAGCTCTACTACAACCAGGGCTTCAACCGGCCCCGGACGGTGGCGCTCCACGAGGCGCTGCTGGCCCGTGGCCTGGAGTCCCCGTACGGCGACTGGCTGAAGCGCTGGACGGAGTTCGAGCGCGAGGAGCGCACGCTGACCACGCACGTTCCGTGCGCGGACTTCTTCGAGACCCGCGACAAGGCCTTGATCGCACACGCGACCCAGATCGACCCCGACGGCGGCTGGTTCCGTGTCCCGATGGACGTCCAGAAGGAGGTCTGGCCGACCGAGGAGTACGAACTGGCGAAGTCCCTCGTCGACACCTCCCTCCCCGAGAGCGACCTCTTCGCGGGCATCCGCGACAATGCCTGATATGTACGCGACCCAGGCACTGACCCATCTCGTCCCTCTCGCCAAGGAGGTCGACGACAACAAGGTGACCCCCGGCGTTCTCGGCTTCATCGTCTTCGCGGTGCTCGCGGTGGGCGTGTGGCTGCTGATGAAGTCCATGAACCGCCACATGGGCAAGGTCGACTTCGAGGAGGCCCCGGACCCGGAGGCGGCGTCGGACGACACCGTCGCCGCGGGCGCCGGAGCCACGAAGCGGAAGTAGGCACGGCGCGGTACCGGGGCGCCCGGTACCGCACCCACCGCGCCCGGAGGCCGCAGTCGGTGGCCGAGTCCGGGGCGGTGCGCGGTGTGCCGTTTCTCACACCCTCGGTGGGACCGGCACGCCCATGACCTCCCGTGCGTGACGTGTCGGCGTCAGGCCCAGGCGCCAGGCCTGCCAGCCGTCCGCCAGGTCCACGCCACGGTTCAGCACCACCGTGAACGCCTCCGCGCAGTCCTCCAGCTTGCTGTCGCGCGTCGGGTGGCCGGCCAGGAGCAGGTCGGCCAGTTCCTGCTGGGCCACCGCCGTGCCCACCTCGCTGCCGCCCGGCGACGCGTACGGCAGCAGCGTGCAGCGCAGGAACCGGGCCCAGTCCTCGCCCCGGGTGTCGCCGTAGGAGGCGAACAGCTCCGCCGCCTCCCCGCACAGCTCCAGCGCCTGCCCGGCACGGTTGTTGCCCGCGTCGACCAGGGCCAGCTCCAGGCATGTCCAGGCCTCGCCGTGCGGCACCCCGATCCGGCGGAAGTCGGCCCGCGCGTCCGCCAGCAGCTGGCGGGCGAAGCCCGAATTGAGAAGGTTCCCGGTCCGCGCGGCCCGCTGGTCGCGGGTGACCCGGCCCGAGTGGTGACGGGCACACGCCAGCCCGTAGGCGTCACGCATCCGGGAGAACATCGTGCGGGCCCGCTCCAGCTGCCGCACCGCCTGGTCGCCGTCACCGCCCTCCTCCAGGGCCTGCCCCAGGTGGTACCGCGTCCACGCCTCCCCGCGCGCGTCCTCGTTGTCACGGTGGCGGCCCAGGGCCAGGTTCAGCTCCTCGACGGCCGTGGCCGGGTCGCCCTCCAGCAGCCGGGCCCGCGCCAGCTGGGTCAGCGCCCACGCCTCCCCGCGCTCGTCACGGGTGCGGCTGTACAACTCCAGGGCCGTGCGCAGCGCGTCCTTGGCGCCGTCCACATCGCCCATCCGCAACAGCGTCTGCCCCAGCTGGTACTGCGCCCATGCCTCACCGTGCAACGACTCGCCCTCCCGGTGCAGGGCCAGCGCGGTGTCCAGGAGGGCCAGGGCCTCGGCCGGGCGGGCCCGGTCGCGCTCGACCGCGGCCAGGGCGTGCAGCGACCACGCCCGGTCCTCGGCCTGCTCCGCGGAGGACTGCAGCTCGATCGCCTCACCCAGCCGTGCCGCCGCCTCCGTCAGATTCCCCTGATGGTGCAGGGTGATGCCGAGCGAGCACAGCGCCAGCGCCGCACCGGCCTCGTTCTGCGCCTCCCGGTACAGGCCGACGACCGACGACAGTGTGGTGCGCGCCTTGTCCAGCTCGCCGAGCTGACGGGCCGCGATGCCGGTACGCCACTGCACGGACCGCTCCAGCAGCCCCTTGTCCACGGCCTGCGTCAACTCGCTGATCTCACCCAGCCGGTAGAGGTCACCGCGCAGCAGGCAGTAGTCGCACAGCGCGCCCAGCAGATCCAGCACGGTCCCCTGGTCGACTCCCTCCGCGTGCCGCAGGGCCGACGTGATGAAGCTCGACTCCTCGTCCAGCCACTGCAGTGCCGACTCCAGCGAACCGAACCCGTGCGGGCCGAACTGCCCGGCCCGGGTCGACAGCTTGCCGTCCACCATGCGGATCACCGCACCGGCCAGCTCCGCGTAGTTCTTGATCAGCCGCTCCTGGGCCGCGGTACGGTCCGCCGCCTCCTCCTCGTCCCGCAGCCGGGCCAGGGCGAAGCCCCGGACGACATCGTGCAGCCGGTAGCGCGCGCCCCGCACATGGTCCAGCAGCCCGGCCCCGGCCAGCGTCGCGAGCAGCCGCCCGGCCTCCTGCTCGTCGGTCGAGAGCAGCGCCGCGGCCGCCGCGGCGCCCAGACTGGCCCGCCCGGCCAGCGCGAGCCGGCGCAGCAGCCGCCGCGCCGGCTCGGTCTGGTCGGTGTAACGCAGCCACAGCGCCCGCTCGACCGGTGTGACCGGGCCGTACGAGGCGAGATCACGGGCGAGCGCGCTCGGAGTACGCGGACCGAGCGCGGATCCCGCTATGCGCAGCGCCAGCGGCAGCCCGCCGCACAGCTCGGCGACCCTGTCCGTCGACTGGGAGTCGTACGGCCCCTGCTCCTGCTCCCGGGCGGCCTCGCGCAGCAGCTCCTCCGCACCGGCCGCGTCCAGTGCGCCCACCGGCAGCCGGTGGACCCGGGCCGGGATGTCGGCGGGCAGTTCGAGGGGCTCGCGGGCGGTGACCAGGACGAGGCTGTCGGAGCGCTCGGGCAGCAGCGCGCGGACCTGCTCCGCGTCGGCGGCGTCGTCCAGGACGATCGTCACGGGGGTGTCGGTCAGATGCCGGTGGTACAGGTCGGTCAGCCGCCGCACCTGCTGCTCGGCGGAGTCGTCCCCCCGGGCCTTCCCGTCCGGCCGGGAGGAGGACCCGTTCCGGAACAGCAACTGCTCGCGGGGGGCGCCCAGCCGGTTCAGCAGATGCAGCAGCGCGTCCCGCGTCGACAGGGGCGTCTCTCCGGCCACATCGCCCCGCAGGTCCACCACACAGGCACCCCGGAACTGGTCCTTCAGGCCGTGCGCCGCCCGCACCGCGAGCGTGGTGCGGCCGGTGCCGGGCGCGCCGTGGAGCACGACGACGGTCGGCTCGGTCTCCGTCGACGCCCGGGACTCGCGCACCCACTGGGCGATCCGGGCCAGTTCGGCCCGCCGTCCGGCGAACGGCCCGTCGGTGGAGGGCAGATGACGGAACGACTGATCGAGCACCGCACGGGTACGGGCCGCTGCGCTGCGGTCGCCGCCGCGCAGCGAGGGAGCGTTCCGCGCCGGTGCGGGAACCTTCTTCCCCGAGGTCCGCGAGGAGGCGGCGAGCATGCGTTGCTGGTCGAGGAACGGGCGGATGCCCCGCACCTCCAGCGCCGCCAGCCACTGCAACCGCAGCTGTTCGGGGCCGCCGGGCTGTCCGAGCGCACCCGCACGCCGGTGGGCGGCGGGCCAGTGCGAGGCGGTGACCTTGGCGACGGTCGCCGTCGCCCCGGCGACCGCGACGACGGCGCCCGCGCCGAGGGCCGGCCCCGCCGCCGTACCGAACGCGACATCCGCGGCCACTGCGGCGACTGCGGCAACTCCGGTTGCCAGGAGTGGAGTTCCCATGGATTCCCGGCTGAACCGGGCGGACAGCGGCCGCTGCCCGGCCTCGGCCGCGTCCAGCGCCTGGACATAGGCGGCGTACTCCTCGGCCGCCCCGGCCGCCAGCGAATCGAGCGCGGCATGCCCGCGCGTCGTGAGCACGGCGGCGTCGGCCCGGCCCCCCGACCGCCGCACCTCTTCCTCGACCGCCCTTACCAACAGCCGTTCGGCTTCCGCCCGATGGCTGTCCCGCATATGCCTCCCCCTCCGATTCCGATGATGACGACAACTCCCGCGGCCGTCGCCGCCCGGTGTCCTGCGCACGGCGCGGTGGCGAGAGAGAGCGATGCGATCAACCGGGCCTGCGAGAGGATGCGGGTACGCCGAATCGCCTGAACCGTGAGACTTCCCCGTACCCGCTCCGGCATGCCGACGATCCACCCGACCGGTGACCCCGGCCGCCCGAGGCCTTCGCCGTCCCCGCGCCCGGGGTCAGCTCCTGGCGCCGCCCCGTGCGGTGAGCACGATCTGGGTCTGGGTGGTCTGCCCGACGAGACGGTCCTTGTCGTCGCGCAGGTCGGTCTGTACGACGATGAGGGTGCCGCCGACGTGCAACGGGCGGGCCGTGGCGTGAACCCGCCCGGAGGTCACCCCGCGCAGGAAATTGGTCTTCGACTCCACCGTGGAAGTACCGGCGCCCGGCGGGAGGTTGAGATAGGCGCAGACCGCTCCGACGGAGTCGGCCAGCGCCATCAGCGCACCGCCGTGCAGCGCGCCGCCCACGGTGCAGGACTCGGGGGACCAGGCCAGGCTGCCCATGGTCCGGCCGGGCGCAGCCTCGTGGAGTTCGATGCCCAGCCGCGTCGCCAGGGGCATGGCCGCCAGGAGATCGGCGAGGCCGGGTGCGGTCGGCTCGGAAGAGGCCATGGCGTGGATCCTTTCGCATACGGGTGCGTGGTCGGTGACACGTGGTGAGGATCGTGTCACCGCGTTCCCGCGGTGTCGACGCATCCGCGGCAAGGGCCGGTCTCATGGAGAAGAACGCGCCAACCCGCCGCGCATGCCCGGTCAGTTGGCGGGCTGCATGCCGAGAAGATCGTTGAGGATCTGAAGACCCGTCGGCAGTATGCGGAGTGGAAGGGCCAGGGCGCCGACGCCTTCCGTGCCTGGGGTGGGGACCTGGCCAATGCCACGACGGTGGTGCGCAGGCCTACATCGATGCGGCTGCAAGGGCCGGCAAGGAAGAACTCCTCGCGGAGATGACCGGGCGCCGTCTGGCGGAGCTGTGGCGGGCTCGGGGGCTGACTCGGCAAGAGACGGCCGACCGTACGGGCGTCCCGAAGGGGCGTGTGTCGCAGATCGAGCGAGGGCACATGCCCGGGCAGGACGTCCTTGCGCGGTTCGCTGCCGCACTGGGCGGACGCCTGCATCAGGCGATCTGCTTCGACGACGGAGACATCGCGGCCATCTCCTGAGAAGTGTGCAGGGCCGAGCGGGCATCGCATGGGAGGGTGGAAGCATGAACCGCCTGGCTCAAGAGACGTCGCCCTATCTCCTTCAGCACGCCGACAACCCGGTCGATTGGTGGCCGTGGTCGGAGGCGGCCTTCGCCGAGGCGCGGCGACGGGACGTGCCCGTGTTCCTCAGCGTCGGGTACAGCTCCTGCCACTGGTGCCACGTCATGGCGCACGAGTCGTTCGAGGACGACGACACCGCCGCGTACATGAACGAGCACTTCGTGTCGGTCAAGGTCGACCGCGAGGAACGGCCCGACGTGGACGCCGTGTACATGGAGGCCGTGCAGGCGGCGACCGGGCAGGGCGGCTGGCCCATGTCCGTCTTCCTGACCCCCGAGGCCGAACCCTTCTACTTCGGCACGTACTTCCCGCCCGAGTCCCGGCACGGGATGCCGTCCTTCCGCCAGGTGCTCGAAGGCGTCTCGGCCGCCTGGACGGACCGCCGCGACGAGGTCTCCGGGGTTGCCGGACGCATCGTCGACGACCTCGCCCAGCGTTCGCTCGCGCTCGGGGGCGACGGGCTTCCAGGTGGGACGGAACTGGCGCAGGCGCTTCTCGGGCTCACCCGGGAGTACGACGAGAAGCACGGCGGGTTCGGCGGTGCGCCCAAGTTCCCGCCGTCCATGATCATCGAGTTCCTGCTGCGCCATCACGCCCGCACCGGGGCCGAGGGCGCCCTCGACATGGCCGCCGACACCTGCGCGGCGATGGCCATGGGCGGGATCTACGACCAGCTCGGTGGGGGGTTCGCCCGCTACTCGGTGGACCAGAAGTGGGTGATTCCGCACTTCGAGAAGATGCTCTACGACAATGCGCTGCTCTGCCGGGTGTACGCACACCTGTGGCGCTCGACCGGCTCCGAGCTGGCCCGCCGGATCGCCCTGGAGACCGCCGACTTCATGGTGCGCGAGCTGCGCACCCCGGAGGGCGGATTCGCCTCCGCGCTGGACGCCGACAGCGACGACGGGACCGGCCGGCACGTCGAGGGCGCCTACTACGTGTGGACGCCCGAGCAGCTGCGGGAGGTGCTCGGCGAGGAGGACGGGGCCTTTGCCGCGGAGTACTTCGGGGTGACGCCCGAGGGCACCTTCGAGGAGGGCTCCTCGGTCCTGCGGGTCGCACGCACGGGCGCCGAGGTGGACACGGACCGGGTCGCCGACGTGCGGGCCAGGCTCCTTGCCGCCCGGGAGCTGCGTCCGCGCCCCGGGCGGGACGACAAGGTGGTGGCCGCCTGGAACGGCCTGGCGATCGCCGCGCTCGCCGAGACGGGGACGTACTTCGGCCGGCCCGACCTGGTCGAGCGTGCCACCGAGGCGGCCGACCTGCTGGTACGGGTGCACATGGGTGACAACGCCCGGCTGTCGCGTACCTCGAAGGACGGACGGACCGGCGGCCACGCGGGGGTCCTGGAGGACTACGGCGATGTCGCGGAGGGCTTCCTCGCCCTGGCCGCGGTGACCGGCGAGGGCGTCTGGCTGGAGTTCGCCGGCTTCCTCCTCGACATCGTGCTCCAGCACTTCACCGGTGAGGGCGGGCAGCTCTACGACACGGCGGACGACGCCGAGCGGCTGATCCGGCGCCCGCAGGACCCCACCGACAGCGCGACCCCGGCGGGCTGGACGGCGGCGGCCGGTGCGCTGCTCTCGTACGCCGCGTACACCGGCTCCCGGCCCCATCGCGAGACCGCGGAGGGGGCGCTCGGGGTGGTGAAGGCGCTCGGCCCGCGGGCTCCCCGGTTCATCGGCTGGGGGCTCGCGGTCGCCGAGGCCCTGCTCGACGGGCCGCGTGAGGTCGCCGTCGCCGGTCCGGTCGGCGGTGCGCTGCATCGTACGGCGCTGCTGGGTACGGCGCCCGGTGCGGTGGTGGCGGCGGGGGAGGGGGCGGAGGCGGAGTTCCCGTTGCTGGCGGACCGGCCGATGGTGGACGGGGCGCCGACGGCGTACGTGTGCAGGCACTTCGTGTGCGATGCGCCGACGGTGGACCGTCAGGAGCTGGCGCGCCGCCTGGGGTCGGACTCGGCCGGGGACTGAGCCCCGGCCGGCGTCGTGACCGGCACAGGGTGCCGGTCACGGCGCTACAGCGTCAGGCCGCCTTCGAGGGCGTCCAGGGCCCGGTTGATCAGTGCGGCCAGGTCGCCCTCCTGGCCGTGTTCGCCCCAGTACAGCGTCACCTCGCGCAGCGCCCCCAGGACTGCCGCGATGAAGACCCGGACCTCCAGGTCGTCGGGGCCGCGGCCGATACGGTCGGCGACCACCCGTGCCAGGATCTTCGCCGTGTCCGACAGGGTCTCCGTCATCCGTGCCCGGACGGCGGGGACCTCCACCATCAGGCGCGTGCGCCGGCGCAGCTCCTCGTCGTCGATGCCGAGGACCGTGGGCAGCGCTTCGGTCAGGACGGACCGGAGCGAGTCCAGTGGCGGTTCGCCGGCCGGCCGCTTCCGCAGCTCGGCCGCCATGGCCAGGGCGTACTCGTCGGCGAGGACGATGTCCTCCTTGGTCCCGAAGTAGCGCAGGACCGTGCTCGGCGAGACGTCGGCCGCCTCCGCTATCTGCTCGACCGTCGTCGCGTCGTACCCCCGTTCGGAGATCAGCCGGAACGTCGCCTGGCGTATCGCGGTCCTGGTCCTGAGCTTCTTCCGCTCGCGCAACCCCGTCCCCTGCGGTGTCCCGGGACGGGGGGCGGTAGGGGTGCGGGAGAGGGCGGCCATGGTGACCATTGTCGGGCACCGGAGGGGGAGAGCGGGGCTGTCGCTCAGCTGTGGCTGTAGGCCACCAGCGAGATGCCCACGTAGTGCACGACGAAGGCCGCCAGGGTCAGCGAGTGGAAGACCTCGTGGAAGCCGAACCAGCGCGGCGACGGGTTGGGCCGCTTGATGCCGTAGATGACGCCGCCGGCGCTGTAGAGGACCCCGCCGACGATGACCAGCACCAGCACCGCGATCCCGCCGGTCCGCATGAAGTCCGGCAGGAAGAAGACCGCCGCCCAGCCCATCGCGATGTAGCAGGGCGTGTAGAGCCAGCGCGGGGCGCCGACCCAGAACACCCGGAAGGCGATGCCGGCCGCCGCGGCGCCCCAGACCGCCCACAGCAGCGGCGTTCCGGTCGCCTCCGGGAGCAGGAGCAGGGTCAGCGGAGTGTAGGTGCCCGCGATGATCAGGAAGATGTTGGCGTGGTCGAGCCGACGGAGCACCGCCTCGCCACGCGGGCCCCAGGTGCCTCGGTGGTAGAGCGCGCTCACGCCGAACAGGAGGCACGCGGTCAGCACGTAGATGCCGCAGGCGATGCGGCCTCGGGCGCTGTCCGTCAGGGCGATCAGGGCGATCCCGGCGACGATCACGGCGGGAAACATCCCCGCATGCAGCCAGCCGCGCAGGCGAGGCTTCAGCGGGGTGGGGGACTCGGCTGGTTCCAGCCCGGCTGGCTCGGGCGCGGTGGCGGCGGCAGTCATTCCCGCATCGTACCTACGCAACCGTAGGTATCAGCGGCGAGTGGTGATGCTCACGTGTGCGGCCCTCTGGACAGATGGGCAAAAGGGTCGGATGATCAAATGAGTGCGTTCGGCACCGGATGAGCGCCAACGGGTTCGAAGGGGTAGAAGCATCCGGGTCGCAGCCCCCACGGGGCAACTACACAACTGACACCCTCACCTAGGAGCGATCGTGGCGCGCGACATCGCGGCTCCCCCCACTGCCCCCACCCAGCACCAGGAGCTCGCCTCCTGGGTGAACGAGATCGCAGCCATCACCGAGCCGGACCGGGTGGTCTGGTGCGACGGCTCCGAGGACGAGTACAAGCGCCTGTGCGAGGAGCTTGTCGCCAAGGGGACGTTCACCAAGCTGGACGAGACCAAGCGCCCGAACTCCTACTACGCCGCGTCCGACCCGAGCGATGTCGCCCGTGTCGAGGACCGCACGTTCATCTGCTCCCAGAAGCAGGAGGACGCGGGTCCGACGAACCACTGGAAGGACCCCGCCGAGATGCGGGAGATCTTCACCGGTGAGCAGGGCGTCTTCCGTGGGGCCATGCGCGGTCGCACGATGTACGTCGTGCCGTTCTGCATGGGCCCGGTCGGCTCGCCGCTGTCCGCGATCGGCGTGGAGATCACCGACTCCGCGTACGTCGCCGTCTCCATGCGCACGATGACGCGCATGGGTCAGGCCGTGCTGGACGAGCTGGGCTCCGACGGCTTCTTCGTCAAGGCCGTCCACACGCTCGGCGCCCCCCTGGAAGAGGGCCAGGAGGACGTTCCGTGGCCGTGCAACACCACCAAGTACATCTCGCACTTCCCCGAGGACCGCGAGATCTGGTCGTACGGCTCCGGCTACGGCGGCAACGCCCTGCTCGGCAAGAAGTGCTACGCGCTGCGCATCGCCTCCGTCATGGCGCGTGACGAGGGCTGGCTCGCCGAGCACATGCTGATCCTCAAGCTCACGCCGCCGCAGGGTGAGTCCGAGTCCCCGAAGTACATCGCCGCCGCGTTCCCGAGCGCCTGCGGCAAGACCAACCTCGCCATGCTGGAGCCCACCATCCCCGGCTGGAGCGTCGAGACCATCGGCGACGACATCGCCTGGATGCGGTTCGGTGAGGACGGCCGCCTCTACGCGATCAACCCCGAGGCCGGCTTCTTCGGCGTCGCGCCCGGCACCGGCGAGCACACCAACGCCAACGCCATGAAGACCATGTGGGGCAACTCCGTCTTCACCAACGTCGCGCTCACCGACGACGGCGACGTCTGGTGGGAGGGCATGACGGAGACCGCTCCGGCCCACCTCACCGACTGGAAGGGCAACGACTGGACGCCCGCGTCCGACACCCCGGCCGCGCACCCCAACGCCCGCTTCACCGTCCCGGCCGGCCAGTGCCCGATCATCGCGCCCGAGTGGGAGGACCCGAAGGGCGTGCCGATCTCGGCCATCCTCTTCGGCGGCCGCCGCGCCTCGGCCGTACCGCTGGTCACCGAGTCCTTCGACTGGCAGCACGGTGTCTTCCTCGGAGCCAACGTCGCCTCCGAGAAGACCGCCGCCGCCGAGGGCAAGGTCGGCGAGCTGCGCCGCGACCCCTTCGCCATGCTGCCGTTCTGCGGCTACAACATGGGCGACTACATGGCCCACTGGCTCAAGGTCGGTGCGGACAAGGACGCCTCGAAGCTCCCGAAGATCTACTACGTGAACTGGTTCCGCAAGAACGACGCGGGCAAGTTCGTGTGGCCCGGCTTCGGCGAGAACAGCCGCGTCCTGAAGTGGATCGTCGAGCGCCTTGAGGGCAGGGCGGAGGGCGTCGAGACGCCGATCGGCATCCTGCCGGCCAAGGACTCCCTGGACACCGTGGGACTGGACCTCTCCGAGTCCGACCTGGACTTCCTGCTCAAGGTCGACACAGAGGTCTGGCGCGAGGAGGCCGGGCTCATCCCCGAGCACCTCAACACCTTCGGTGACCACGCGCCGAAGGAGATGTGGGACGAGTACCGCGCGCTGGTCCAGCGCCTGGGCTGACACCCGCCGGGCGCACCCCGCACGGGGTGCGCCCCCGCGCACCCCGCGACCGGGTCTCCCGACACCCGCCCTGACCTGTGGCGTCATCGGCCCGCCGCGGCACGACCCCCGGAATCCTCCTGCGATTCCGGGGGTCGCCCTTTTCTCATGGCTTATATAAGGAGTCTCCGGGTGGTGCCGTCTCCTGGCGCGCAGCACCTCCACCGGCGCTGCGAGGTTCCTTCACGGCGCCGGTGGCCGGGGCGGCCGCCGGCGCCGTCAGCGCAGACGTGCCGGTCGGCCGCGGCTTTCCCGCCGGGGTGCCGTGGAGTGGGTGCACCCGGTCCACGCGCCTGGTCGGCCCGTGGACCGGGGCGGTCAGTGGGCGCTGACCAGGCGCGACGGGGCGTCGGGAGCGGTGGCGGCGGCGATCGCCGCCGCGTGGGCGTCCATGCGCTCGGCGGCGAGGATCGCGACGGTCGTGTCGGCGCGGGATGCGGCCACCACCAGGGTGCGGCCGGCGAGGGCGTGCGCGTGACGGTGCAGCGCGAGTGCGGGCGCGTCGGTCCGGCCGGCGTGCCGGGCGGGCGGGGTGCCGCGCAGCCGGGCCACCTGATCGGCGATGCGGTCGCCCACCGCGTCGAGCCCCAGCTCGTCGGTGACCGCGAGCAGCGCGGCCAGGTGTCCGGCGAGCTGGATGTCCAGCTCCTCCTCGCGGGAACGGCGCGGGAAACCGCTGCGGTCGGCCGTCGAGTGGACCGATGGGGTGCGGATCGGCTCGTACATGGATGGCCTCCTGGTGATGCTGTGGAGACCATCCTACATTGGATTCAGTCTAAAGTTGTCTGCGATCGAATCAGGGATTTCCGACCGGTGATCGGTTACGGCTGGCCGTAGCCGTCCAGGAAGTGCGCGATCCGGCCCACCGCGTCCGTCAGGTCCTCCGTCGAGGGCAGCGTCACGACACGGAAGTGATCGGGCTCCGGCCAGTTGAAGCCGGTGCCGTGCACCACCATGATCTTCTCGGCCCGCAGCAGGTCCAGAACCATCTGCCGGTCGTCCTTGATCTTGTAGACCTTGGGGTCGAGGCGCGGGAAGAGATACAGCGCCCCCTTCGGCTTCACGCAGGTCACGCCCGGAATCTGGGTCAGCAGCTCGTACGCCGTGTCCCGCTGCTCCCGGATGCGCCCGCCCGGCAGCACCAGATCGTCGATCGACTGCCGCCCGCCGAGCGCGGTGGCCACCGCGTGCTGCGCGGGCATGTTGGCGCAGAGACGCATGTTGGCGAGGATCGTCAGTCCCTCGATGTACGAGGCGGCGTGGTCCTTCGGGCCGCAGACCGCCAGCCACCCCGACCGGTACCCGGCCACCCGGTAGTTCTTGGAGAGTCCGTTGAAGGTCAGCACCATCAGATCGGGTGCGATCACCGCGGTCGGGGTGTGGGTCGCTCCGTCGTACAGGATCCGGTCGTAGATCTCGTCGGAGCAGACGACCAGACCGTGCCGCCGGGCGATGTCCGTCAGCCCGCGCAGCATCTCGTCGTCGTAGACCGCACCCGTGGGGTTGTTCGGGTTGATGATCACGATCGCCTTGGTGCGGTCGGTGATCTTCCGCTCGATGTCGGCGAGGTCCGGCATCCAGTCGGCCTGCTCGTCGCACCGGTAGTGCACGGCCGTGCCGCCGGCCAGCGACACCGAGGCGGTCCACAGCGGATAGTCCGGAGCCGGTACGAGGACCTCGTCGCCGTCGTCGAGCAGCGCCTGCATCGACATCTGGATCAGCTCGGAGACGCCGTTGCCCAGGTAGATGTCCTCGACGTCGAGGTCGATCCCCTTGGTCTGGTAGTGCTGCATCACCGCCCGTCGTGCGGACGGCAGCCCCTTCGCGTCGCCGTAACCGTGCGCCCCGGAGAGGTGGCGCAGTATGTCCTCGAGAATCTCGGGCGGGCACTCGAACCCGAAGGCTGCGGGGTTGCCGGTGTTCAGTTTGAGGATGCGGTGACCGGCTGCTTCCAGTCGCATCGCCTCCTCGAGCACGGGGCCCCGGATTTCGTAACAGACATTGGCGAGCTTCGTGGACTGGATGACCTGCATGTCTGGGAGCTTACGACCGCGTTACGCGTGCCGCCCGGAGCTGCCCTCCCGGCTGCCCCGCCCGGGTCACTCCGGTGCCCCGCCGCGTCTTCCATCCCCATGCGCTTCC
The DNA here is from genome assembly GCF_040680455.1 of Streptomyces sp. NPDC052052. Lineage (NCBI taxonomy): Bacteria > Bacillati > Actinomycetota > Actinomycetes > Kitasatosporales > Streptomycetaceae > Streptomyces > Streptomyces sp. NPDC052052. The sequence continues at coordinate 52,043 of NZ_JBFAWU010000011.1, forward strand.
CGGCCCCGACCCGTGGGAACGACGGTCGGCGACGGGTGCGGGGCTTGGAATGGGCTGGAATCGGGGCGTGACGGACACGAACGGGTGAGATGCGCCACGCGGGCGGCGCTGCCCGGCCCGTGCGGGGTGCGGGCGGCGTGAGCGGGCGCGCCCCCGGGGCGTGCACCCGAGTGCCGCACCGGACGAGGGGCGCCCCTTCCGGGCCGGTGCCAGACTGCGGCAGCGGGGGCCAGGGGGGTCATGAACCGCGCGAGGAAAGGTGATCCATGAAGATCGCAGTACTGGGCGGTACCGGCCGGATCGGGTCGCAGGTCGTGAAGAAGCTGAACGCGGCCGGGCACGAGGCTGTGCCGCACTCGCTGTCCACCGGTGTCGACGTCCTCACGGGGCAAGGCCTGGACGAGGCGATGGCCGGTGTCGACGTCGTCGTCAACCTGACCAATTCCCCGACGTTCGACGAGGCCTCCCCGGACTTCTTCCGGACCTCGATGGACCACATCCTGAGCGTCGCCCGGAAGCACAAGGTGGGCCACGTCGTCGTCCTCTCGATCGTCGGCACGGACCAGGTGCCCGGCCTCGACTACTACCGGGCCAAGACCCTCCAGGAGGACCTCCTCAAGGCCGGGTCCCTCCCTTATTCGATCGTCCGGGCCACCCAGTTCATGGAGTTCATGGACGAGGTCATGTCCTGGACCACCGACGGCGACACCGTCCGGCTTCCGGCCACTCCGATCCAGCCGATCGCTGTGCGGGACGTCGTCGACGCCGTCGTCGGCGTCGCGTCCGGCCCACCCCTGAACGACACCGTCGAAGTCGCCGGACCCGATGTCTTCACCCTCGACGAGCTCGGCCGGTTCACCCTGAATGCCCGCCCCGACGGCCGCACCGTCGTCACCGACGACACCGCCGGCATGTTCGCCGCCGTTCCGGGCGACGCCCTCACCGCCGGGGACGATGCCCGCATCGCCCCCACCCGCTACGCCGACTGGCTCTCCTGACGGCGCGGGCCGCCCGGTGGACCCGGCCGCAGCGGGCCGGGTCCACCGGGGCGGGGGCGGCTGCCGCCCCGAGGGGCGAAAGGGGGAGGAACCCGGTCGCCGTGATGGGGGTGCGGTGACCGGCCGACGGCTTGAAAGCACCTCTTGTGGGCGCCTTTGCGTGTGCGTCAACATGCGCATGTCAAAGCGTTCGCGGGGGCCACCGTCCCCTGCGCAGGTCATCGGAGGGGACCCCCACATGAAGAAGCCTCTCGTCGGCGCGCTGTTCACTTTTCTGCTGCTCGGGGCGGGGATCGCGCCCGCAACCGCGGCGGCCGACCAGGGCACGGCGGCGACCGGCACGGTCGAGAAGGGGATTACGGCTCAGGCCGTGAACTTTGCCGGAACGGTCGCGCTCAGCAACTGTTCCGGATCCGTCGTCCGTACGCCCAACTCCCTTTCTTCCGACCCCGCACTCGTGCTCTCCAACGGGCACTGCCTGGAGACCGGGTTCCCGGATCCCGGCGAGGTCGTGTTCAACAAGTCGTCCACCCGCAGCTTCACCCTGCTCAACGCCGCGGGCACGGGTGTCGGCACACTCAGGGCAAGCAAGATCGCGTACGGGACGATGACCGACACCGACATCTCGGTGTACCAACTCACCCGCACCTACGCCCAGATCGAGAGCACCTACGGCATCAAGGCGCTGGAGCTCGACACCGCGCACCCCGTCCAGGGCACCGCGATCACCGTCGCCTCCGGTTACTGGAAGCGCACGTACTCCTGCAACGTGGACGGCTTCGTCTATCGCCTCAAGGAGGGTGACTGGACCTGGAAGGACTCGGTCCGTTACACCTCCGCCTGCCAGACCATTGGTGGTACGTCCGGTTCGCCGGTGATCGACAACTCCACCGGCAAGGTCATCGCCGTGAACAACACCGGCAACGAGGACGGCGAGCAGTGCACGGTGAACAACCCGTGCGAGGTCGACGAGAGCGGCGTTGTGACGGTGCGTCAGGGCATCAACTACGCCCAGGAGACGTACGGCATCGTGCCGTGCATCGGCGCCGGCAGCCAGTTCGACCTCAGCCGGACGGGCTGCACGCTGCCCAAGCCGTGATGCGGTGAACACCTCCGCCGCCGCGACGCCGACCGGCTCCGTGGCGGTGGAGGAGGTTTCCTCCCGGCCGCATCTCGCTACCGGCGGCCCGTGCCCCGTACGGACCGGCCCGCCAGGACCTGGGTGCGGCGGCCGTCCTCGATGACGAAACGGCCGTCGATCAGCACATGCGGGATGCCGACGGGCCGTGCGCGCGGTTCCTCGAACGTCGCACCCGCCGCCACCGTCGCCGGGTCGAAGAGGACCAGGTCCGCGCGGTAGCCCTCGCGGACGTATCCCCGGTCGGTCAGGCGCAGCCGCCGCGCGGGCCGGGAGGTGAGGTGGGCCACGCACTCCTCCAGCGAGAGGATGCCCAACTCCCTTACGTATCGGCCGAGATAATGCGGGAAGGTGCCGTAGGCGCGCGGGTGCGGCTTGTCGCCCTGGAGGATGCCGTCGCTGCCGCCGGTGTGTACCCGGTGGCGCATGATCTGCCGGACGTTCTCCTCGTGGCCCACGTGCTGGAGGATCGTGGAGCCGAGCTGGTCATCGATCAGCAGCCGGCGCGCGGTCGCCCAGGGGGCCTCGCCGCGCAGACGGGCGGACTCGGCCACGGTGCGGCCGACATGGCCGGCCAGGGCGGGATCGCCGACGCCCGAGATCTCGATGGTGTCCCACTCGATCGGCACCCTGTGGCAGCCGTCCGAGCCCAGCACCTCCAGGTGGTGCCGGATCCGCTCGGCCGTCGCGTCCTCCGCCAGGCGGGCCAGGACGGCCCCGGGGCCGCCCTCGCTCGCCCAGCTCGGCAGCATCGCGACGAGGGTCGTGCAGCCGGGCGTGTACGGGTAGGTGTCCAGGGAGATGTCGGCGCCCGAGTCGAGGGCGTCGTCCAGCAGTGCGAGGAGTTCCGGCGCCCGGCCCTTGTTCACGCCGAAGTTCATGGTGGCGTGGGCGAGATGGAGTGCGCAGCCCGCCTCCCGGGTCAGCCGCACCATCTCCGCGTACGCGTCGAGCGCGCCCGCTCCGTAGGAGCGCTGGTGCGGGCAGTAGTAGCCGCCGTGCTCGGCCACCACCCGGCACAGTTCGGTGAGTTCGGCGGTGTCCGCGTACATGCCGGGGGCGTAGGTGAGGCCGGAGGACATGCCGACCGCCCCGTCCGCCATGCCCTGGGCGACGAGTTCCTTCATCCGGGCCAGTTCGGCGTCGGTGGCCGGGCGGTCCGCCCAGCCCATCGCGTACATCCGGACGGTGCCCTGCGGGACGAGGTAGGCGGCGTTGACCGCGATGCCCTGTCCGCCGAAGTTGAGGTCCAGCCGGTCCAGGTACTGGCCGACCGTGCGCCAGTCGAAGTCGATGCCCGCGTCCTCGGGAGCGCCACCGTTCCAGCCGCTGATGGCGCGGCGCACCTCGGCGAGGGTCCGGTCGTCGACCGGGGCGTACGACAGGCCGTCCTGGCCGAGGACTTCGAGCGTGACGCCCTGTGCGGCCTTCGCGCTGTGGTCGGGGTCGCGGAGCAGCGCGAGATCGCTGTGCGCGTGCATGTCGACGAAACCGGGGGAGAGGGCGAGCCCGTCCGCGTCCAGGGTGCGGCGGGCACTGGGGCGCGGCCCGGTGGCGTGCTCGGGGTGGATCCCGGCGATCCGGCCGTGGTCGACGGTCACGTCGGCGCGGTACGCGGGGGTGCCGGTGCCGTCGACGACGCGGGCGTCGCGGATGACCAGGTCCATGGGGCTCGCCTCTCAAGGGGCCGGTACGGCCGCAGGGTTCAGAAGAAGGTGCGGATGAGGTCGGTGACCGTGCCGTCCTCCTCCACCAGCGGGATCAGCTGCCACTTGTCGAAGCTTGTGCACGGGTGCGACAGGCCCATCCCCACCCAGTCGCCCACCTCCAGCTCCGCGCCCGGTTCCGTGCACAGCCACGCGTGCTGGTCCGAGAGGCGGTCGACCGTGATCCCCTGTGCGGGGCGCACCGTGCCGTCGCGGCCGGACCGTACGACCTGCGCCTGCGGGAGGTCCAGGTCGTACGCCGCGTCCCGCTTGCCCGCGTTGAGGAAGGCCTGCTCGGGGGTGGGGCGGGAGACGATCTGGGCCCAGAGCCGGAAGGCGGGCTGGAGGGCCCCTTCCTCGGGGATGCGGTTGAACGGGGTGACGTGGCGGTAGCGGCCGTCGTCGTGCGAGACGTACGCCCCCGAGCGCAGCAGTTTGAGCACCGGGCGGGAGAGTTCCGGGATGTCCGCGAACACGTCGGCCACCGCGTCGAACCAGGCGCTGCCGCCCGCGCTGATCACGATGTCCTCGTCGGCCGCCGCCGCGAACCGGCCCTCCCGGTCGAAGGCGACGGCCAGCGCGACGAGCCGGTGCAGCCACTGGCGCACCCGCTCGCCGGAGGCGTCCGGTACCTCGCCCTCGTAACCGGCCACGCCCACCAGTCGCAGCGTGGAGGTGGCGGCCACCGCGTCGGCGACCGCCGCGCAGTCGGCCTCGGTGCGGGCGCCGGTGCGCGCCCCCTCCCCGGCGCCCAGCTCCACGACGACGTCCACGGGCCGGGTGGCGCCCGCTTCCCGCAGCGTCTCGTCCATCAGCTCCACACCGCGCACCGAGTCGACGTAGCAGAGGAAGCGGAACTCCGGGTCGCGGTCCAGCTCACCGGCGAGCCAGCGCAGTGCCGGGGCGTCGACGAGTTCGTTGGCGAGGAAGATCCGCTGGATCCCGTAGGCCCGGTAGACCCGCGCCTGGTGCGGCACGGCCGCGGTGATGCCCCAGGCTCCGTGGTCCAGTTGGCGGGCGAAGAGCTGCGGGGACATGGAGGTCTTGCCGTGCGGGGCGAAGGCGAGACCGTGGCGCTCGGTGTACGTCTGGAGAAGGGCGAGGTTGTGCTCGACCGACTCGGCGGACAGGGCGAGGACCGGGGTGGTGAAGCCGCCCGTGAAGAGATTGCGCCGCTGCGCGGCGAGGGCGCCGACGGTCAGGCCCTCCGCGTCGGGCGGAAGTGCCTTGAAGCGGTGGTCGACCAGCTCGTCGGCGAGCGCGGCAACAGCACGGTGGGCGGTCAAGGTGCCTCCTCGATCGAAGGGTGCGTTGCATCATGTGCAACGCCCATTGCGTAGAGTGCTGACGCTGTCTAACATCCGAGCCGACGCCGGGTCAATGCGGAGAGCCGACGGCCCGCCCCCGCGCCCGAACAGGCGCCCCGCAGCAGCCGCGGCACCACCGACCCGCCGACCCCGCGAGGAGCCCCGAGTGTCCGGAACCCCGGCCGGCCCCGCCGACGCCCTCCAGGGCGCCGAGGTGGTGTGCCTCGGCGAGTCCATGGTGACGTTCCTGCCGTCGCGGCCCGGACGCCTCGCCGACGTACCGGCCTTCCGCCGTGGGATCGGCGGCGCCGAGTCCAACGTCGCCTGTGTGCTCGCCGCCGCCGGGCACCGGACCGCCTGGGTCAGCAGGGTCGGCACGGACGGCTTCGGGGACCACCTGGTGGCGGCGGTCTCCGCGTACGGGGTCGACACCTCCGCCGTACGCCGCGATCCGGCGCGGCCCACCGGGATCTACTTCCGTACGGCGGCCGACCGGGCCACCGACGGGCACGAGGTCGCCTACTACCGGGCCGGGTCCGCCGCCTCCGAGATGTCCCCGGACAACGTCCCGTACGGGCCGCTGTTCGCGGGCCGCGTGCTGCATCTGTCCGGCATCACGGCGGCGCTCTCGGCCGGCTGCCGCGCCCTGCTCGACGACCTGACCGCACCCCGGCCCGGCCGCCCCCTGCTCTCCTTCGACGTCAACCACCGGCCGGTCCTCTGGCGTGACACAGACGCGGCCCCCGAGGTGCTGCTGGACCTGGCCCGCCGCTGCGACCTGGTCTTCGTCGGCGAGGACGAGGCCCTGGCGGCCTGGGGCGTGAAGGGGGCCGAGGCGATCCGCGCGGCGCTCCCGGAGCCCGGCGTCCTGGTCGTGAAGCGGGGCGCTGACGGGGCGACGGTGTTCTCCCGGCCGGGCCCCGCGCACCCCGCCGCCCCCCTCGAAGCCGGCAGCGTCACCGCCGCCACTGCCCTCCGCGTCGATGTCCCCGCCCTCCGGGTCGACGTCGTCGCCCCCGTCGGTGCCGGTGACGCCTTCGCCGCCGGGTTCCTCTCCGCCACCCTCCGCGGCCTTCCGCTGCGCGAACGCGCCCGGCACGGGCACCTCATGGCCGCCGCCGTCCTCACCGCCCCCGGCGACCTCGCCGCACCGGCGCCCCACGCGCACGCCGACGTCCTTGCCGCACTGGACGACGCGTCCTGGGGGAGACTTCGTCTCGGCCCCGGCTGGACGGGGCACGAACAGGAGGTCACCGACGACGTGAGCGAGCGAACCGACCAGACGGGTGCCTCCGGCGCGCACCGGGCCGACGGCAGCGAGGCACGCGGATGAGCCAGACCGTCGACCGGGCGCTGAGCATCCTGCCGCTGCTCGCCCAGGGACCCGCCGACCTCGGGCAGGTCGCCGAGCGGCTCGGCGTCCACAAGTCGACCGCGCTGCGCCTGCTCCGTACGCTCCACGAGCACGGGCTCGTCCACCGCCAGCAGGACCAGCGCTACCGCCTCGGCGCCCGCCTCTTCGCCCTCGCGCAGCAGGCCGTCGAGCACCTCGACGTACGCGAGATCGCCCACCCCCACCTCGTCGCACTCAACGAGCACTGCGGCCACACCGTCCATCTCGCCGTGTACGAGGAGAACGAGGTCCTCTACATCGACAAGGTCGAGAGCCGCTACCCGGTCAGGATGTACTCACGGATCGGGAAGCCCGTCGCGATCACCGTCGCCGCCGTGGCGAAACTGCTCCTCGCCGACCTCCCCGAGCCCGAGCGGCGCGCCGTCGCCGAAAGGCTCGACTACCCCGCCTACACGCACCGTTCGACCCCGGACGCCGCATCCTTCCTGGCGGAACTGGCCGCCGTCCGCGCACAGGGCTGGGCCGCCGACCTCGGCGGCCACGAGGAGTCCATCAACTGCGTCGGCGCCCCCGTCCGGGGCGCCGACGGACGGGTCGTCGCCGCGATGTCGGTCAGCGCACCCAATGTCGTCGTCACCGCCGAGGAACTCCTCGCCCTGCTCCCCCTGGTGCGCCGCACCGCCGACACCATCAGCCGGGAATACTCCGGCACCGACCGACCCGAGAAGGCCTGAACCGTCATGACCGAAAAGATCGCCCTCACCCCGAGCACCCACACCACGCCGCCCGCGAAGTTCTCGCACGGGGTGCGGAAGGGGAACATCCTCCAGGTCGCCGGCCAGGTCGGCTTCCTCCCCGCCGCCGAGGGCCGGCCCCCGACGCCGGCCGGCCCGACCCTGCGCGAGCAGACCCTCCAGACCTTCGCCAACGTCAAGGCGATCCTGGAGGAGGGCGGCGCGAGCTGGGACGACGTGATGATGGTGCGCGTCTACCTCACCGCCGTGGACCACTTCGCCGAGATGAACGAGATCTACAACGCCTACTTCGCCGAGCAGAACCTCACGGCGCCCCCCGCCGCCCGCACCACGGTCTACGTCGGCCTCCCCGAGGGCCTGCTCATCGAGATCGACGCGCTCGCGGTCCTCGGCTGATCCACGCCGCGCCCGGTACGCCGCAGCGCCGCCGGGGGAGCGGCGGCGCTGCGGGTCACCGGTACCGGACGGCGGTCACGGCAGGGCGTGGACGTGCGGGGCCACCACGCTGGACCAGGCGTTGCCCGCCGTGGCGTCCCAGTTGGTCGACCAGGTCATCGCTCCGCGGATGCCCGGGTAGGTCTTCGCGGGCTTGAAGGTCCCGCAGTTGGTTCCGGAGGCCAGGCAGTCCAGGGCCGCGTTCACGACCGAGGGCGCCACATAGCCGCTGCCCGCACCGCGGGTGGAGGCGGGGACGCCGAGGCCGACCTGGGACGGGGCGAGGCCGCCCTCCAGCTGGATGCAGGCGAGCGCGGTGAGGAAGTCCACCGAGCCCTGCGAGTAGACCTTGCCGTCGCAGCCGAGCATCGAACCGCTGTTGTAGTACTGCGTGTTGACGACGGTCAGGATGTCCTTGATGTTGAGTGCCGTCTTGAAGTACTCGCCCGAGGTGGACTGCATGTCGATGGTCTGCGGCGCCATCGTGATGACGAGGCCGGAGCCCGCCTGCTGGGACAACGAGCGCAACGCCTGGGTCATGTAGGCGGAGTTGAGGCCGTTCTCCAGGTCGATGTCGACGCCGTTGAAGCCGTACTCCTGCATGAGCGCGTAGACCGAGTTCGCGAAATTGGTCGCGGAGGCCGCGCTGTTGACCGAGACGGACCCCTTCTCTCCGCCGACCGAGATGATGACGTTCTTTCCGGCGGCCTGCTTGGCCTTGATGTCGGCCTTGAACTGGTCCACGGTGTAGCCGTTCAGGCCCGTGGAGTCCAGGTTGAAGGTGACGGCGCCCGGTGTGGTCGTGGCGTCGGCGAAGGAGACCGCGATGATGTCGTAGTTCGCGGGCACGTCGCTGAGCTTCTGCACGGTCGCGCCGTTGTTGAAGTTCTGCCAGTAGCCGGTGACCGCGTGCGCGGGCACCGAGGTGCCGGGGGTGCCGCCGCCACCGGACGAGGCCGTACGCCCGCTGACCGACGCGGACGTGGCGGACTCGCCTGCGGCGTTGGTGGCGGTTACGGCGAACTGGTACGCGGTGTCGGCGCTCAGTCCGGAGATCGTCGCGGAGGTCCCGGCGGTGGTCGTGGCCTTCGCGCCGTCCTGGTAGACGGTGTAGCCGGTCGCGCCGGACACCGCGTTCCAGGACAGGGCGATGGACGAGGACGTGGTCGTGCCGACGGCGAGACCGGCGGGCGCGGCGGGCACCTCGGGCGCGGGGTCGGTGCCTCCGCCGCCGTCGGGGCCGGTGAGCGAGAGGTCGTCCGCGTAGTAGGCGGCCTGCCCGTACCAGCCGTGCGTGTACACCGTGACCGAGGTCGTGGCCGGGCCGGTGGTGAAGCTGGTGGTGAGCTGGGTCCAACTGCTGGAGCCGGGGCTCCAGGTGGACACGTCGGTGGTTCCGGTGCCGCTCGCGCCGAGGAACGCGTAGCCGCCCTGCACCCAGGCGCTGAGTGTGTACGTCGAGCCGGGCTTCACGGCCACGGTCTGGGTGCACTGGGCGGTGTCCTGGCTGCCCGGGGTGGCCTGGAGCGCTGCGGCGCCCCCGTGCACGGGGGAGGAGACGGTGGTGCCGCTGCCGTTGGAGCAGGTCCAGTGGGTGAGCCCGGACTCGAAGCCCCCGTTCCTGGCGACGTCGATGTCGGCGGCCTCGGCATCGGTGGCGAGGCCGGTGAGGGTCAGTGCGCCGGCCGTGAGCACGGCCAGGGCTCCGCCGAGCAGCGGCCGGGGGCGGTACCTGCGGTTTCTGTGGTGGCTGACGGGGGATGGTTCCACTTGCTGCCTCCGTAGGGGGAGTCGGGGGTGCGCGACGGGGTACCTGAGGGGAGCCGGCGGGGTCGGCCGGCGGTACCCGGGCGGTCCGGGCGTGATGCGAAGAGCGAAGAGGAGACGAAGAGGTGAGGAAGTGAGGAGGTGGGGAATGGGTCGACGGTGGCCACCGCTGGCCGTAAAGCTGGTCCAGACCAATCGAGTTGTCAAGACCTCTGGCGTCCGCGGGTGTGCGTACCGCACCCGTCGGTCCGCTCCACCGGGCGTTCCGGAACCCGCCCGCGGATGCCCCACGACGGCCCCGCGAATGCCCGCGACGACCCGGCGGAAGCTCGCCAACAACCCTGGAGTGCCGTTGTGTTGACTTTTTGTTGACCTCGCGCGAACTCGTGCGGGTGATGTTGCCCGAGTGTCCGGACAGTGAGGGTTCGCCCTCTCGTGGACCGATGGGGCATCTCCTGAATCGCGTCTGACGTGCGGAGATGAATTTCCGGCCGCTGGTAATCCGAGAGGGGTGCGTAACACTCCGCAGTGGTACAGGAGTTAACGATTCTCTATTTGATCCGATTTGGTCCGGCGGCGTTGTGTGTGCGGCTCGCGCACGTTGTCGTACTGGCCTCCGAAAAGTGTTCTCTGCCAGGTACGACGTGGTTAAAGTGCTGACCCAGGACCGCGGAGCAGGAGCGAGAGCGGCCGACGTCATGACCGTCGTTTGGCTGCAGCCGAAACGGGGAACAGCGTGCCGACCGCAATAGCAGTGACCAGTGCTGATCTGGTCCTTCCTCCGACCGACCAGCAGACACCGACGGCCGCCCTGCTGCAGGCCCCCGACGACCAGTCGCTGGAGATGGCCATCGGCGACGTGCACATGCTGCTCGAACAGCACGGCTACGTCGTCGCCGTCTATCCGACCGGCATCGCGCCCGCCCATGAGCGCCGGCTCCACGCCGTGCGCTCGGTACTGGAGAGCGACCGCATCGCGCTGCTCAAGGTGGACCTCCCTCCTCTGGGTGTCGCCGTGCTCGTCCGGCAGCTGCGTCAGTTGTCCATCTGTGACTTCAGCCCCGGGGTGGTCGCCTCCGCCGCCCGGCTGCTGTCCCACTACATCCACGCGGGCGCACTGCTGCACTCCGTCACCCGGTTCGACCGAGTCCCGGTGGATCTCAGGACGCACGCCAAGTCCTGGGTGCCGGGCTCCCAGTTCGCCGTGGTGGCGGGGCCGGACCCGCAGCTGGTCAAGGTCGGCCCGAAGGCCGAACTGCCCACCGGTCCGGAATTCGCCACGCATCTTCTGGTCGCCAAAGGGCAGTCACAGTCCGAGTGGGTCACCCAGACCCTCGCACCCGCATGGCAGGTCCAGTCCCTTCACGAAGCGGCACTCCCTTCCGGTTCCTCCGCCTGGTGGGGAACCGGAAAGCTGGTGGAATTCGCCGCGTACCTTCCCGACATCTCCGTCCTGTACCAGCTGGTTGCCTCGGTCCGCCGGGACAACTGCCACTGGTGCGGAATGGAACTCATAGGGGACCGCTGCGGGTTCTGCTCCTCCCCGCTTCCCGCAGCCGAGAACCGAACACACTCCGCCGGTGTCCTCAGTCAGGGAGCGCTCGCACCACCCCGGTCCTAGCGCTCCCACTTTCCTCCGTAGACGCCCTTCTGTCCGCTGCCCCACGCATCCGAATCGAACGAGGTTGTCCGGCTCATGAACTCCCGCCAGCGCCGCGGCGTGATACTCCTGCTCCTGTCGGTCCTGTGCGCCTTCGGCGCCTTCGCCGGTGTGCTCTCGGTGATCAGCGACGTCAACTCCAAGGTCGGCCCCGAGGTCTCGGCCTACCAGCTGAAGTCCGACGTGGCCCCCTACACGGCCCTGTCCACCGGCCAGTTCGAGAAGATCTCGATGCCGAAGCGCTGGCTGTCCACCAACGCGGTCACCGACATCTCCGACGTCAACGGCAAGATCGCCGTCACTCAGCTGCGCAAGGGCTCGCTGCTCCAGTCCGACATGATGCAGAAGCGCCCCGAACTCCAGCCCGGGGAACAGGAGATCGCCATCATGATCGACGCCGCGACCGGCGTCGCGGGCAAGATCACCCCCGGTGCCACGGTCAACATCTACGCCACCTTCGCCGGAGAGCGCGACGGCGAACCCTCCCAGTCGAAGGTCATCGTCTCCAACGCCAAGGTGCTGGACGTCGGCAAGCTGACCGCCCTGGAACCGGACCGGGACGGCAAGTCCAACATGGGCACCGAGGCCGTGCCGATCACCTTCGCTCTCAACACACTCGACACCCAGCGCATCGCCTACGCCGAATCCTTCGCGGAGCACGTACGCCTCGCGCTCCTGGCCTCCGGCAGCGACAGCACCATCCGCCCGGGTGACCGCACCTACACGCTCGACAAGGACAAGTGAGGCCGGGATGACCACCAGGATCCTCCCGGCCGTCGGTGACATCGACGCGGCCAGATCCGTCACGACTCTGCTCAGCCAGCTCCCCGACGCCGAACCGGCCGCTCCGGTCGGCGACTCGACCCAGCTCATCGACACCCTCGCCCGGCTCGCCGGGGAGTCGCTCGACGAGCTGCCCGAGGTGGTGCTGGTCCATGAGCGGATCGGTCCGGTGCCGGCGCTGGAACTCATCCGGGAGGTCTCCCTGCGCTTCCCCGCCATCGGGGTCGTGCTGATCACCGCCGATGTCACCCCCGGCCTGTTCGCGGCCGCCATGGAGTCGGGTGCGCGCGGCGTCGTCACCCTTCCGCTGAGCTACGAGGAACTGGTCAACCGGGTCCAGTCGGCCGCCCAGTGGTCCGTCGGCGTCCGCCGCCACCTGAGCTCCGGGAACGATGTCTTCACCGGCCCCGGCGGTACGGTCATCACGGTCAGCGGTGCCAAGGGCGGCGTCGGCGCCACCGTCGCCGCCGTCCAACTCGCCCTGGCAGCCCAGGCGTCCGGGCGTTCCACGGCCCTCGTCGACATGGACCTCCAGGCCGGCGACATCGGCTCGTACCTCGATGTGCAGTTCCGGCGGTCCATCGTCGACCTGGCGACGATCACCGACATCTCGCCGCGGGTCCTGGCCGACGCCGTCTTCAGCCACAGCACCGGCCTCTCCGTGCTCCTCGCACCGGGCGACGGCGAACGCGGCGAGGAGGTCAGCGACCGCTCGGCCCGGCAGGTCGTCAGCGCCCTGCGGTCGCGCCACGAGGTCGTGGTGATCGACTGCGGCAGTCAGCTCCAGGGCGCCGGCGCCGCCGCCATCGAGATGGCCGACACGGCGCTGCTGGTCACCACCCCCGACGTGATCGCGGTGCGCGGCGCCAAGCGCGTCGTACGCATGTGGGACCGGCTCCAGATCCGCAAGGCGGAGGAGACGGTCACGGTCGTCAACCGCTTCATCCGCAGCACCGAGATCCAGCCGCAACTGATCGAGAAGATCACCGGAACCCGGACGGCGAACACGGTGGTTCCCGCGCACTTCAAGGAACTCCAGGGTGTCGTCGACGCCGGCCGGCTGCATGAACTCGACCCCAAGAGCACCGTCAAACAGGCCCTCTGGGCCCTTGCGGGTGAGCTCGGCATCGTGAAGGTTCCGGACAAGGGAGAGAAGAGCGCCGGAAAGTTCAGGAACGACCGAGGCTCGATCGGGCGCCCGCGCGTCGGCCGACGCGACGACGACGCCCGGTACCGGGCGACGACCAAGGGGGCAAGTTGACCGATGACACTCACCGAGACGACAGACACGGAGATACGGGGAAGGCGCGACGCTGATCCTTCCCCGGACCGGGACCGACAGCGGGGCGGACTGCGGGGCCGGCTCCGCGGCAGGCTCCCCGGCCCCGGCCGCGACCGTGGCCAGACCGCGATCGAGTTCCTCGGCGTCACCCCGCTGATCATCCTGCTGATGATCGCGCTCTGGCAGTGCGCGCTGATCGGCTACACCTTCTCCCTCGCCGGGAACGCGGCGGACAAGGCGGCGCACCAGGGGGCCATCACGGAAGGCCTGCGGTTCCAGGAGTGCCGGAACGCGGCCGAGGAACACCTGCCGGACGCCTGGCAGAAGGCGATGAGGACGAGGTGTCACACCTCGGGGAGCATGTACCAGGCGGAGGTCAAGCTCCAGGTGCCCGTCCTGGTCCCCGGTGTACTCAACTGGCCGTTTCGCGTCACCGGCCACGGCGCGTACCCGCTGGAGGGCTGAGCGATGACCACGCACACACCCGGCCGTACCGCCCGTCGTGAGCGGGGCCAGGTCGCCATCGAGTACCTGGGCTTCATCCCCCTGCTGCTCCTGGTCGGCCTCCTCGCGATCCAGGCGGGCCTCGCCGCGTACGCGGCCAACCAGGCGGGCACCGGGGCCCGTGCGGCGGCCCGTTCGGCCAGCATGTCGTACGGAGGCTGCGACCGGGAGGCGGGCCTCGCCGCGATGAGCGGATGGACCGCCGACCGCGCGGATTTCTCCCTGTCGCCGCCCTCCTCCCTCGACGAAGTCACCTGCACGGTCAGCGTCGAAGTGCCCGACATCCTCCCCGGCGTCCACATCTGGGGCCGGGCCGAACGCAGTTCCACCATGCCCCGCACCTGACCCCGGCGCGCCGCACGGCTGCCCCACCAGCTGCTCAACACGTAAGTCGCAACGAGGAGTGACGCAATGAGTCTGCGGGCACGCATCGCCGCCCCCGACAAGAACGGCGGGGGGCGGGAGGACAGCCACATGGTGGCTTCCTACCGCGCCAAGCTGCTCGAAGAGATCGACCTGGCGGAGATGTCCTCGCTCGCCGCCGCGGACCGGCGGGCCCGGCTGGAGCGGGTGCTCAGCCACATCATCAGCCGTGAGGGACCGGTCCTCTCGACCGCCGAACGCACCCAGCTGATCCGCCGGGTCGTCGACGAGGCCCTCGGGCTCGGCATCCTGGAACCCCTCCTCGAAGACGCGTCCATCACCGAAATCATGGTGAACGGCCCCGACCAGATCTTCGTGGAGCGCAGCGGCAGGGTCGAACAGCTCCCGATGCGCTTCAGTTCGCACGAACAACTGATGCAGACCATCGAGCGCATCGTGTCGACCGTCAACCGCCGCGTTGACGAGTCGAACCCCATGGTCGACGCCCGTCTGCCCAGCGGCGAACGTGTCAACGTGATCATCCCGCCGCTGGCGCTGACCGGTGCCACGCTCACCATCCGACGGTTCCCCAGGGCGTTCACGCTGCAGGAAATGATCGACATCGGCTCGATCGACGAACAGATGCTGATCCTGCTCTCCGGCTTCGTCCAGGCCAAACTCAACGTGATCGTCTCCGGCGCCACCGGTACCGGCAAGACGACGCTGCTCAACGCGCTCTCCGGCCTCATCCCCAACAGGGACCGCATCATCACCATCGAGGACTCCGCCGAGCTCCAGCTCCAGCAGAGCCATGTGATCCGGCTGGAGTCCCGTCCGGCGAACGTCGAGGGGAAGGGCCAGATCAGCATCCGTGACCTGGTCCGCAACTCCCTGCGTATGCGCCCCGACCGGATCGTCGTCGGTGAGGTCCGTGGTGGTGAGTCGCTCGACATGCTCCAGGCGATGTCGACCGGTCACGACGGCTCGCTCGCCACCGTCCACGCCAACAGCGCCGAGGACGCGCTCATGCGTCTGCAGACCCTGGCCTCGATGTCCGAGATCAAGATCCCGTTCGAGGCGCTGCACGACCAGATCAACAGCGCCGTCGACGTCATCGTCCAGCTCACCCGGCACGCCGACGGTTCCCGCAAGGTCACCGAGATCGCCGTACTCGATTCGCACGGCCGCGATCCCTACCGCATCGTGACCGTCTGCCGGTTCAATGCCCAGCCGATGGACGCCGACGGGCGGATCAACGGCGAGTTCCAGTACCTCCCGATCCCGCGCAGGACCGCCGAGCGCCTCTACATGGCCAGCCAACCCCTTCCGCAGGCCTTCGGGGTCGCCGCATCCGCCGAACAGCTCGCCATCCGAGAGGCCCATTAGGTACTGCCATGAACAATCTCCCTCTGCTCACCATCGGCGCCACCCTGCTCTGCGGTGTCACGGGCGTCATGGGCCTGCACGCCTACTCCGGCGGGAAGGCCGACCAGGACGCCCTGGTGGACCGCCTCTCGCACACCGGACACCTCCCGGAGACCGGACGCCACCGCCGCTTCCGCAGCCTCGACAGCAGGCTCCGCAAGACCCGCCTGGGCCGGAAGCTCGAACTGAAGCTGGCCTCCACGGGCCTCGACATCACCCCGGGCGAGTTCGCCGTCTACGCGCTCGCCGCCATGGCCGGCCTCTGGATGATCGCCTCGTCCCTGCTCGCGAGCTTCTTCGGCCCGGTCGCCGCCCTCATCGGCCTCTGGGCCGCCAACTCCTTCCTGAACTGGCAGCGGACCAAACGCACCGAGCGCTTCATCAACCAGCTGCCCGAGCTCGCCCGCATCCTCGCCAACGCCACCCAGGCCGGCCTCGCCCTGCGGACGTCCATCGGCATGGCGGCCGACGAGATGGAGAACCCGGCGGGCGAGGAACTGGCCCGGGTGTCCCGCCGCCTCGCCGTCGGCGAGCCCCTCGAAGACGCGATGAGCGAGCTGACCGACCGGCTGCCCTCCCGCGAACTCGTCGTCCTCGTCACCACCCTGGTCCTGTCCAACCGGGCCGGCGGTACGGTCGTCAGCTCGCTGCGCAACCTCACCGAGACGCTGGAGGAGCGCAAGGAGACCCGGCGCGAGGTCAAGACCCAGCTCTCCCAGGTCACCGTCACCGCCTACGCCGTCCCGATCTTCGGCCTCGGCGCCATGCTCCTGATGAACGCCGTCATGCCCGGCGCCCTCGACCGCATGACCGGTGCCTTCATCGGCCAGGTCGCGGTGGTCGTCTCCATCGCCCTGTACGCGATCGGATTCCTGGTGATCCGTCGCATGTCCCGGATCGACGTCTGATGGGTGGGAACGTGGACCTGCTGCTCGCCGGAGTGATGGGCCTCGCGGTCTTCGGAGCCATCGCCGGCATCCGGATGTACCGGCGCGATGTGAAGCTCCCCGGAGACCTCGCGATCGCCCTGGAGGTCGGCGCCACCCGCACCAGCGCGGTCGGCTCCGGCATCGACCGGCTCGGCATGCGCTGGGCCCCGACTGTCCTGCGGATGATGGGCCCCAAGGCCGTCAACAAGAAGCGCCGCCAGATCGACCTGGCGGGCAATCCGGGCGGTCTGACCATCGACCGCTACGCCGCCCGCCGCGCCGTCTACGGCGGCCTCGGCCTCCTCGGCGCCTTCACCATGCTCCTGCGCGGCCAGATCTTCCTCGCCCTGGTGCTGATCGCCTTCGGTCTCTTCTGGGCAGAGGTCGGCATCATCTCGGCGGTCCGGATCCGCCGCGACCACATCGACCGGACCCTCCCCGACTTCCTCGACGTCCTCGCCGTCGTCGTCTCGGCCGGCCTCGGCTTCCGCCAGGCACTCGGCCGCGTCGCCGAGAAGTACGAGGGCCCCTGGGCCGACGAACTGCGCATCACCCTGCGCCAGATGGACATGGGCATGAGCCGCCGCGAGGCCTTCGAGCAACTGCGCAAGCGCAACGACTCGGAGCAGGTGGCCATGTTCGTCACCACCCTCCAGCAGGGCGAGGAGCTCGGTGCGCCGATCGTCGACACACTGATCCAGATCGCCAACGACATGCGCCGCACCGACGCCCAGAACGCGCGCCGCAAGGCGGCCAGGGCCGTCCCCAAGGCGACCTTCGCGGTCACCACCTTCCTGCTCCCCGGAACCCTCATCCTGCTGACGGTCGGCTTCGTCTACGGAGCGGACATCGACTTCGGCTTCCTCACCGGCCAGTGAGATGAAGACGGTGGACGGTGGAAAAGACACGTGAAGGGAGGTGACAGGCTCATGTCGTATCCGCTCGGCAGCATCCACCCGGGACTGAACGCGCAGGTGCGTGAGGCGATCTCCGACCCCGGTTCGCGACCGGCGTTCGACATCCAGCTGAACGCCCTCCAGGCGATGTGCCGGCAGGTCTTCGGCTTCCGGCTCGCCATGATCGCCATCGCCACCCCGTTCGCCCTCGACCACACCGCCGCGGGCCTGGGCTCCTGGCTGGTCGGGTCCGCCATCCTCGTCACCTTCATGGGCTCGTACGTCCTCTTCCGCGACTGGGAACGCTTCGGCCCCGTCCTGCTGCGCCACCCCTGGCTGCTCGGCCTGGACGCGTTCTTCGGCGCCCTGCTGCTCGTCACCGCGGGCCCCGGGTCCACCCTCGCCTACGTCACCGTGTGCACCCCGCTGCTGGCCGGGCTCGTCTCCGGCTGGCGGGGGGCGGCAATCTTCGCCGCACTTCAGATCGTCATCGTCCTCGGCGTCCACAACACCGTCCCGAGACTGCATTCCGACGACGCCACCGCCATACTGCTGCCCGGCTTCTGCATCATCGCGGGCGCCCTCGGCGTCACCCTGCGCAACCTGCTGCTCCGCTTCGGCACGGCCAGCCAGGCCCTCACCGAGACCCGGGCCCGCCTCGCCGTCAACGAGGCCGTGGAGGGCGAACGCACCCGCCTGGCACGGGAGATGCACGACTCGGTCGCCAAGACCCTGCACGGCCTGGCCCTGGCCGCCGACGGCCTGGCCGCCTCGTCCGACCGGCTGGACCCCCACACCGTCAAGCACCAGGCCGAACTGGTCGCCCGCGCCGCCCGCCGTGCCGCAGCGGAGTCCCGCGAACTCCTCTCGGACCTGCGCCGCGAGTCCGGACTCGACAGCGGTGTCGACGTCGTACGCGAACTACGCGCCCGAGCCGAGGACTTCACCCGCCGCCACCCCCTCACCGCCACCTTCCGCCTGCTCAACGACACCCCCGTTCCGGGCGTCCCGCAGGCGGTCGCCCGGCAACTGCTCACCGTCGCCTCCGAGGCGATGGAGAACGCCCACCGTCACGCCCAGCCCTCCTACCTCGTCGTCCTGGTCGGCGTGAAGGGCGATGTCCTGCGCGTCAGCGTGTACGACGACGGGCGCGGCCTGCCCGCGGGCACCACGCTCGACGACCTCCGACGTGCCGGGCACTTCGGCCTCGTCGGCATGGTCGAACGCGCGGCGTCCATCGGCGCCCGCATCCGGATCGGGAAGGGCCGTGCGGCCAAGGGCACCGAGGTACGCCTGGAACTCCCGATCGCCGCTCTCGGTACCGCTCCCGAACAAAAACCCCCGACTGATCCGACTGACTCCGACTGATCCGACTGAACAGCGCCAACTCCACCCTCACCCCCCATGACACCCTGAGAGGAGGTCGCAGATGCCGGACGACGTCTCCCGTGCACCGGGCCAGAACTGGGCAGCACAGAACCACGCCTCCCCGCACACGTCCTCGCACGTCACCCCGCTCACCTCGGAACCCGCTCCGCAGGCGTTCCCCGTCTCCGCGACACCCGTCCCCGCGGCCGTTCCCCAGCAGTCCGCGGCATCCGCATCCCTGCCCCCCTTCCCCGGCCCGCCCGCAGCCGCCCCCGGCGCCCTGCGGGTCGTCGTCGCCGACGACAACCCCGTGGTCCGGGCCGGCCTGGGCGTGCTGCTCTCCGGCCGCGACGACATCGACGTCGTGGGCGAGGCCACGGACGGCCGTCAGGCCTACGACCTGGCCGTCGCACACCGCCCCGACGTCGTCCTGCTCGACGTCCGCATGCCCGGCGTCGACGGCATATCCGCCCTGCCCCACCTCGTTCAGGTGGCCCCGGTGATGATGCTGACCTACAGCCGTGAGAGTGAAATCGTCCACGAGGCCCTGCGTCTGGGCGCGAGCGGCTATCTGGTCCATGGCGAGTTCACGGCCGACCAACTGGTGCAGGCCGTTCGCGACACCAAAGACGGCCGGGCCCACTTCACCGCCACCGCGGCCAATGCCCTCCTCGCCCATATGCGCCAGGGCCCCGGCCCCCAGGGCCGACCCCTCCCCGAAGGGCTCGGTACGGCGCTGACCACGGGCGTTGCGCACCAGAACCCCGGCTACGACGGCCACCCCCCGACCCCGGTCCAGCCCCATCACGCGCCTGCACGCGCCCCCGAGGCGCAACCGGCGCCCCCCGCGGCGCGCCCAGTTCATCCCGCGCAGGTCCTTTCGCACATGCAACCGTCTGTGGCACAGTCGTTCCATGCCGGGGGTCCGGGTGCGGCTCCCAACAAACAACAGTTCGGGCTGAGTTCACGGGAGGTGGAGGTCATGGAGCTGATCGCGTCCGGGATGAGCAACCAGCAGATCGCCGCCACCTGCTTCATCAGCGAGAAGACGGTCAAGAACCACATCAACCGCATCTTCACCAAGCTGCACAGCACCAGCCGCAGCGAGGCCATCGCCCGCTGGCTCGGCACGGCTCCCACGCCGGGACCGGGGACGCGGGGGGCCGGTGGATACCGTGGCTGAGCGGGGGAGCGGCGGCGGACTCCGGACCGCGGCAGTGCGTGCGCGGAGTGCGGGGCGTGCGGCCCAGCACGGCCCGGCTCAGACCCAACTCCCGCTTTGGGCCCGGGAATGGGTCCTGGGACCCTCCGACGAGCAGGGTGTTCCGCCGTATGTTTCTCATGTCGCCAGCGGCTCCGGCCAGGAGGAAGCCGGAACCGCGGGCGACACCCGAGAAACGTGTGAGTCGGCCGGCTACCGGTCGGCCGAACCCGGAGGGGAATCCCATGTCGAACTTCACCGCGAAGACCGCCGTCCGCGTCAACGGCTGGGCCAACACCGCGGTCAGCGCCATCCAGAAGCGTTACGAGGCCAAGGACCGCGGCCAGACGGCGTTCGAGTACCTGGGCATCATCCTGGTGGTCGTGGCGATCATCGGTGCGATCATGGCTACGGGGATCGGTGGCGCGATCTCGGAGCGGATCAAGGGCCTGGTGGACAGCATCACCGCGCAGTGATGATTGGTCGTTCGCGTAACGATGCAGGGCAGGCTTTCCCCATCTATGTTGTGATGGTGGCGGGCCTGCTCTTCCTCGTGTTTGCATTCTTTGCCGTCGGCAAAGCATCGGCTTTGCGTAATGGGGCTCAGGGCGCTGCGGACGCGGCGGCACTGGCTGCGGCCAATGAGGCGCGTGAGAACTTCGAGGCGGGGTTCCTCGCCTCGCTGCCGGAGGACTTGCTCGAAGCCTATCTGCAGAGTCATCCGGTCATTGGCTGCCATGCGGCCCAGGGGCTCGCCTCTGCGAATCAAGCTGATCTCAATATGCCCGGGGGCTGTGTGGCGATACCGGGCGGCTATCGGGATCGGATCAAGGTTAACGTCAAGGGTCGCAAGCCAGTGGACTCGTCGGTGCTTCCCGGTTCGGAGAAGACGGTGGCGAAAGCCTCAGCCACCGCCGTAATCGAATTTCGCTGCTCGTGGACTTCAGTGGATCTCAATGAGGACAGCATTCGGGACATCTTCTTCTTCACGTGCGAGGGTGGCCAGATGCTCGAAATCAGACCGAGCAGTCCGCCGCCCTGGTCGCAGGTGAGCAAGATTCTCTACGACGTGCATCTAGTCGACAATTGACAGCGAACGACGAGTAAAGGAATAAGAACCCATGAGCATTCGGCGTTCCACCAAGTCCCGAAGGGCAGTGGCAGCCGTCTCGCTGGCGGCGGCGTTGGCCCTGGCTGTCGCTGGCTGCGGCGCTGATGGCGGTGAAAAGACGAACGATGCCGGTTCGTCGCCGTCCTCTGCTCCTCCCCAGTCCTCTGACGGGGACAAGGGAGACAAGCAGGAGGACACTGCTGCCGGGGACAACGTGGACCCGAATGTGAAACTGGCTGAGGTTAAGGGCGATGGGCTGACTCTCATCGTCAATCAAGTAAAGCGTGACTCCGGCGGCTTTGTCACCGTCCAGGGCGAGATCAAGAATGAGAGCGGGCAGACTCGCAACACCAGTTCCTGGGCGGGAACGGAGAGTTCGATTGTCGCCAAGAACCCGAACTCAGTTGCCGGCGCCACGCTGGTCGACAAAGCGGGGAAGAAGCGCTACTACGTGCTTCGTGACACGGAGAACCGATGCCTCTGCACCACAAGCATCCCTCCGCTGTTGGCCGGAAAGACGATTCCGGTCTTCATGCAGTTCCCGGCGCCCCCGAGCACGACGACCGAGGTTGACTTCACCTTGCCGACGTTCGCGACGGCTTCCCTGAAGATCTCAGGGTGACGGCTGACATGACCCTCAATCGGACTCGGCTGAAGCCCGTGGGCGTTGCCGGAATCTCTGTTGCATCAGCCATGGTGATGGCCACTGCCACACTGTTCGGAGCCTCGTCGGCGGTCGCCGACGACGGCCCCAGCGTGCCCCCCGGCACCGAGGCGTCGTCAGTACCCCCGGTCCAGGTCGACGCGAACGACCCCGACCTGAAGATGCCCGAGGGCGGCACACTCGCCCCCGCCAAAGTCCTAGACATCGTCCAGGTGGTCGAGGATCAGGGCGGTGACGAGCGTCGCGAGGACAGCAACGCGAACGTCAAGTTCGCACTCCAGGCCGAGGTGCTCTTCGGCAAGGACAGCGCCAAGCTGAGTTCCGCAGCCAACGCGCGTATCGCCGCGATCGCTGACGAGATCAAGAAGCAGAATGCCACCAAGGTGCGCGTCTTCGGATTCACCGACAACCTCGGTTCGGCGGCCCACGGTGACGTGCTGTCCAAGCAGCGTGCCAACGCCGTGCAGTCGGTGCTGGTCAAGCAGTTGGGATCGAACGTCACCTTCGACATCCGCGGTTACGGCGAGCAGTACCCGATCGCCAGCAACAGCACGGAAGAGGGCCGCAAGAAGAACCGACGCGTGGAGGTCTCCTTCCCGCGCGGCACCTCTTCCTGAGGCGACCGCACACGCACGGGGGCTGAAGGGCCTCAGGACTCTTGGCCAAGTCTCGGGCGAGATGGTCAAAAGAGGTAAGAAGTAACAGGGTTCTGGGATCTGCAGGTCAGGATCCGTACTCTCATGGGTGGTTCGAGCGACAGCCCGAACCACCCATGGGGAAGAGGCCGACGCCGTGGCCCCCTGAGAGTGTTCCGTAAATGATCTCCGCTGACCGGCGACACGGATGCCGTCGAGTGGTGGCTCGCTCAGCCGACCGCGTCCTCGCTGACGGGCGCGCGCGTGGCATCCGAGGTGCGGCTACGAGCCAACGGCGTGAGGCCGGCCATGAGGACGATGGCCGCGAGCGGGATCAGGTCAAGGTTGACCGAGATCAGGATGAAGAACACGAACACGAGCGCCGGGCTCCACCACTGCAGCTGCCTGGGCCGTACGGTCGCCATCATGGTCAGCAGGGCGAGCATGCCGAGTTGGAAAGCCATCGGCCCTGCGAGCTTGAGAGGGCCGGGCAGCGGGGCGGACTCGGCGAGGCTGGAGAACAGGTCGCCGAGGATGACCCAGACGAAGCAGCCTGCGCCGAACACTCCGGCAACCATGGCGGCATTGGCAGCGGTTCTCATCCGGATGGTGGCTGCCGGAACGAGGCTGCGCAGCACCACGACGAAGGCGCCGAGCAGAAGGAAGGAAGCGAGGAAGAACGCATGGCCGAGGTTCCAGGCCACCCCCGGGCCGTGGTCGCCGTCCATGCCGTCGATCAGCCGAAGCACGCCGTACAACAGCAGCAGAAGGGGAATGAGAACACAGAGCAGTCGAGTGGTGCGGGTTACCGATGTCATGCCCCTACGGTCGCTGCCTGGCCTGAGTACGGACCATCGGGACGATCCCCCAGCACACCCGGAAAGCCGCCTTAGGGGGTGGCCTGCTCAACGCCCGGGTCTTCCCGGAGGCGTGGGCGTTCACCAGTCGTTGCTGTCCCTCTTGGCGCTCCGGAAGGAGCCGTTGTCGCACCCAACTGGCAGAGTACCCGGCCATGGACACCTCCGAGTTCTGGACCATCGTCGATGCCGCTCGCTCGGCCAGCACGGCAGACAAGCCTTTCGCGGAAGCTCTGGTTGATGAGTTGGCTACACGAGCCAAGGACGACATCCTCCGCTACCAGGAACGCTTCGACGAGGTGCATGGAGCTGTGTACCGATGGGACGTTTGGGCAGCTGCCTACCTCATCGGCGGCGGCTGCTCGGACGACAGCTTCATGGACTTCCGCGCCGGCCTGATCGCGCTGGGCCGCGACTGGTATGAGAGGGCAGCGGCTTGCCCGGACAGTCTTGCTGAGCACCCGGCAGTGATCGCAGCCGCGGAGGGGCAGAACGACGAGGCTGTGTTCTACGAGGACGTCAACTACGCGGCCAGCGGCGCTTTCAAGCGCATCGCCGGAGACGAAGAGGACTTCTATGAGGCATGGGACAAGTACCGCGCCTCACGTGACAGTCCCGAACAAGGCTCTGAAGACATGGGCGAAGAATTCGACTTCGACGATCCCAACGAGATGCGACGCCGGCTTCCCCGGCTCGCCGCCCTCTATCTCCGCGACACCCCGCAGTGAGCAGCAACAACTTAGAATCGAAGCAGACCCGCCGCGTGAACGGAGGCTCATGACAGACCTCGCCAAGCAGCGGCTCCGCACCGCGATGTCCGCCCTCAGCGACGCCCTTCCTCACCACCTTCGTCGTCCTCCCCTTGGCTGGCCCAGTGTTCGGGCATGGGAAGTCGCACATGGAGTCCAGCCGCCTGGTCCCTACCGCACGTTCGTGGCCGAGGTCTCCAATGGCACGTTGGTAGGCCCATCAGCGGCTCCGGGACTGGCTGGCTGATCGTGGGTGGTGGTCTCGGCACCTCGAATGAGCACACCCACAGTGGGTCAAGACCGTGAGACGAAACTGCGTCGCCCAAAGGTCGACACCCGCGAATGCAGGGATGACGACGCGTCTACGAGCGCCGGCTCCGGACATGTGTCCATCAGGCGCCGGGTTCGTCCTTATCGGCGGAGACCGCTTGCCGGTGCGAGAGCGCGATGCGGCGCCGGACCGGGTCGACGTCCAGGATCTTGACCAGTAGAGCGTCACCGACGTGGACGGCGAGCTGCGGGTCGTCCGAGGACTTTTCCGCCAGTTCGGAGTTGTGCACCATTCCCTCGAAGCCGTTCTCCTTCTCTTCGATGCGTACGAACACGCCGTACGGCACGAGCTTGGTGACGCGGCCGACGATGGTCTGGCCGATCTGCCCGGCGAGCAGTGGCATCGGATCTTCGTGCAGGGCCTTGAGCGATAGTGACACGCGTTCGCGGATCGGGTCTACGTCGAGAATTTCGGCACTGATCTCCTGGCCGACGGCAACGACCTCGGAGGGGTGGTTGAAGGGGCGCCATGACAGCTCGGGGATGTTGATCACCGCCTCGAAGCCACCGATATCCACGAAAGTGACCAAGAAATCGGCGATCTGGGTCACCTTGCCGGTGACGATCTCACCTCGGTGAAGGGTCTTGAGGAACGCCCAATTCCGGTCGCTCGGTGTCGGCTCGGTCCGCCAGCGGGCCCGTACCACTCCATCGCTGTCAGGCATGACAGCAGTGCACACAGGGACGCGTTCAACGGCAGATACGGGCAGGAGCGCTGCAGCGTCGGCCTCGGCGACTTGAGCTGCCATCTCGGCGAATTCGCTCTCGTCAGCGACAGCACTGCGGATCCAACCGTCCTTGTCCTGCCAGACACACTCGACGAGGCCCTCGGTAGGGAGTGCGTCGAGGACCGCGTCGATGTCGGTGGACAAGTCCGGCCACACGGCAAGCCTGGCCCGTGGGGCGATCCCAGCACGAATCGTGTCGATGGTGTCGCGGGTGAGGCGGTGCCATCGTGAGGCGCCTTCGATGTATGTCTCTTCCAGGATTCCAGCGCGGCACGCGGCGACTGCCCAGCGCAGACCGGTCCAGAAGTCGTCGTCGCCCGGTCGTTGGACGCCTTCCGTGTCGACCTCCATGTCGTACGGGGATGCATTGATGCGTTCCGGGAACAGCCCGAGCGCGCGGGTCCGGGCCAGCGCATCCTCGCAGGAGCGGACGCTGCCGACGTAGAGGTACTGGTCCCATCCCACGTGTACCGCGAATGCGCCCTCCGCCTCCAGCCGGCACCAGGCACCACTGTCGCGCAGCATGGCCCGCACCAGCTCCAAACCGATATCGAGTGGCACCTCCGCTCCGTCGTAGAAGCCGGCCAAGCCAGTCGGGAAGAGCCCGTTCAGACCGAAGCCGTCCAACGGCCACTCGATGCCGAAGTGCGCGAGAGACGGGACCTGCGGCTCGCGCACGGCCAGGCGGTCGATGCCAGTGTCTGCGGCGAAGGACTCGACCGCTTGAAGATAGGCTTCCTCGACCTGGCCGTGGTCGCTGACCGTTTCCTCGGCATCGGTGTAGTGACCGTGGTCGTCACGGTCGGCAGGGTCGTACTTGGTGACGCGATAGACGTAGGGCAGCACATCCCTATGGTCCAGTACGGGTCGGATGCGGTTCAAGCAGGAAGAACGCCCTTGGCATCATGGGCTGGTGACCACATGGATGCGCTGTTACTGGGATGAGGAAGACATCTGGTTCTACTTTGAGGTCGACGCCGAAGGCTTGGTGACCCGGCAGATCGAACTCCAGGGTCCTGCATCGACCCCGATCGCGGCAGCTTCTCTCGAAGAATGGCAGCGGGCCCAGGACGCAGGCCGCCTCGATGAGTACGACAGCAGGTTCGGGATCACAGCCGAGCTTCCCGTCTCGGAATGGGAAGGCCACGACCCCGAGCAACTTACCTTCGAGGAGTTTGAGGAAGCCTGGGGACCTGCCCGTCAGCAGATCGCATTCCGCAGATCGCATTTCGGCCCCGCTGACCTCCCGGCCTGCTGAGGCCTTTTGGCGTCACCTCGACACGACCCCGACCCTCCCCCGCGCCGTCCGAGCCGCCGACACCACTCAACTTTTGAACCTGACCCAGGAGGCTGCCAAGCATGCCTTCAGTCAGCGGTTCCGGGCTGGGGCCGTAGGCATGCAGGTATCCCGGGTCAGCGCGTTTGATCAGGGTGCAGAAGAGCCCTGAAGGCTCTTTCATGTGGACGGTCACGTGAGCGTGACCGTCCACGCCGCACTGGGCCAGCTGCGAGACACAGATCAGAAAGCCTTGGCCTCCAGGTGATACAAAGTGTCGACCCAGAAGCCGCTCGTGGACTTGCCCCTGATCTCCAGCACGTACTGGCCGGGAGCCAGGGGCCCGATGCCGCCCCAGATACCCCAGGCGAAGCGACGCGTCAGCCCCGTCCGGAACGACGCCGAAAACTCCTGCAAAGCCAGCGGAAGACCGTTGAGGGATGCTGTGGCCTCAGCCACTGTCAGGGACTGAGGGACTTTCGAGTACGACCTGGTGTGCTGCATGTTGAGGACAGGGAAGAAGAGCGGCCGGTCGGAGGGGACCGCACAGCGCCGCACCACACGGCCACCGTAGGTGCCTGCGAGGAACCAGAGGTCGCTCGGCTGATTCCACGCAGCGTGTTCCCCAGTCAGGTCCCGGACCGGGCTGAGGTCATCCGGGGCGGACAGCGCCCACTTCCACCATCGGCCCGCGAGTTTCCCGCCCTCCTTGCTGCTTAGCTCCCACGTGCTGTCGATCGGTTCCGTACCGCTCATGATTCCCCTCCCTCGCACGGGCCCTGACCTTGGGCTCGTTTCGAACAAGCGGACATTACCTGGGGCGGATCCATGCCTCGACGGACCCCCGCACTGCAGACCTTGGTTCACCTACAGCTGTACCAACCGGTGCACGTCCAGGTGTCCGCCGACAACTGGTAATCCGCATCGTCTGCCCGGCCGTCCCGCCAGGAGCCCGTGGGCCGAGGAGGGGCCACCACCGCGATGACGACGGGGCTCGACACCGCGGCCTTCCCATCGAATTGCGCATGGGGCCGGTCAGGGGCTGTGCATCAGGTTGCGGAGGTTGGCGACGCGGGCTGCGACATCGCGGCCGTCTTGTTCCGGGGCCGCCACGTCGGGTGATTCCGGTTTCTGGTGGGCGGTGTGGCAGGGGGTGCAGAGGCCGTCGGGGAGTGCCTCGGCTGGGCCGGGGCGGCCGCATTCGGTGCACTCGACCAGGAGGCTGTGTACGGGGGTGCCGGGCGGGCCGGGTGTGGGTGCGGTGGGCAGGTGAGGCGGCATTTTTTTGGTGAGGCGGCGATACGTCAGGCCGACGGGAGAATCGACCTGGGCGGGGAGCCCGGCCGTCAGCGCCGAGGTCAGGTACTCGGTGCTGACGCCGCGTGCGAGCCAGGCGGCGGCGAGGGGTTCCAGGGTGGCGCAGTCGGCGGCGGAGAGCGCCAGGCGGGGTTCGCGGCGCCCGAGTTCGGCCAGGGCGCGGTAGGCGGGGGAGGGGTCCGTAGCAGCGGGAGGGCCGGATGCGACCGGCCCAGGCTTGTGCGGCGTCTGGGATACCTGCGGGTTCGGGGCGTTCGGGCTGGAGGGGGCGGCAGCGTCCTCTTCCAGGGGCCTCTCCGCGGTGCGTTGCCGGGGTACGAACGGTTCGGGCCCGGGGGCTGCGCCGGGTGCGGTTGCCTGCTCCGGCGCGGCAGCTCTGCCTGCGAGGTGGGTGGCCCACCATTCGTTGTCGTGGGCGGTGCGTGACCAGTAGGTGACCGTTACCCAGCGGCACTGGTCGTCCCGCTTCACGCGGCAGCGTACGCGGCGCAGGTGTCCGGCGACGGCGAGGGCGCGCAGGGCGGTACCGATGCCCATCTGGCCGTACAGGGGCAGGTCTTGGGCGAGAGACTTGATGTCCATGGCGGCGCCTTCGGGGAGGCGGTCGATGTATCCGGCGACGTACCGCTCACGCTCCGGCAGAAAGGCGAAGTCGTCCACGCCGGGCTGGCTTTGGCTAGGGACGGACTGCTTGCCGTAGCCGGCGGGGGCCATGCGGGGCGAGCGTGGGGCTGCGGGGGCGGGGAGGGTGGAGCTAGGCTGCTGAGTAGCCACGAGATCGTCTTTCTTTGGGTGTTCGATCTTGGGTGAGACCCCGGCCGGTGCTGAGTACACCGCGTCGGGGTCGATTCGTTGAGGGCACCGTAAGCAGCCGCGACCCTCCGCCACAACTCGCTCACGATTAGTCATACTTGCTGGCCGTGGCGGGGTGGGGAGGGAGGGAGGTTTTCCCCAACCACCCCTATCTACCTCCCGGTTGAACAACACCGCTCGAATCTCGGAGCTCGGTTCTCGACCCTCGAATCCCGAAGCTCAAGCGTCGGTCCGTATGCCTCTCACGGTCCCCTGAAAGAGTGACGAAGCGGTGGGCGACGCTCGAATCCCGAGACTCGGGAGCCGAGCTTCGGGGCGCTGCTCAGATCCCGTAAAACTCGGCATCCCCGACCGGGTGAGGCCCCACCTTCCGGCTCCCCTTTTAGTCCCCTATGGTGGCCGACCCGGCGCGCCACACAGGCATGAAGATGGGAACATCATGAGTTGCGAACCAGACCCAGCCGTCCTCTACCCGGACGTGGCCGCCCACGGCAGCCTCGCCGCAGCACTCCAAGCCGCAGCCGCCGACCAAGGCATGTCCCTTCCCCTGGCCGTCACCCCGTCCGATCCACTGCGCCATGCCACGTTCACCAGTGTCGTCCCGCATCGCCATGCGTCCTACATTGCAGCGCGGCATCACGAGCGAAGCTGGTCCATCGGGGGCTCGTCCAACAACAGGACCATGATCTGCGGCAATACCAAGGACATACGTGCACTTCCCCACGTGATCCGCGGCTGGGCAGAGGGGGCCAGCCTCGACGAGATCAGGCAGGCCGCGACCTTCGACCTCCTGACCGGACGTTTCGAGGTTCCCGACAACAACCCCGTCGACGTCATCGCCTCAGAGTGGCAGTGGCTGCTGAAGGACGCCGATCACACCGACTGGCCGCAGTACCAGGCGCTCATCCAGTCCGCCCATGCCGAACCGAAGCTCCGCAGGCTCTACCCCTTCACGAGCCACTGGGCACTGAGCTTCTCCAACACGCCCGACTACCCGTTCTCCCCGTCCTTCGTCTCGATCAACTCACCCGTGGGAACCGGCGACTACACCATCAGGGAGCGGTGGAACCGCCCAGCCCTGCACCACGTCACCACCGCGGCCGAAGCGATCGCCATCGCCGTCGGCCGGATCCCTGCCGACCTGCTCCAGACGTCGCCTGAGAACCCTGCACAAGACTCCTGAGAGCGACACCGGCGACCGGGAAGGAAAGGATCGGGACGCCAACTCTCCCTCGACCGTGTCGGCTTCACCCGACTCCTGCACGAGGCCGCCGTCGGCGACACCATCAGCATCGCCGACGCTGCCCGCCTCTTCCGCTCGGTTGCCGACATCCTCGCCCTGCGGCCGGTGCTGATCCGTCGCGGCCTGCACCTGCGAGTCGAGTCCGGCCTGCTGTCCGGCGTCGACCTCGCCTCCGACGACCCCGGCACCAAGATGATGGTGAACGTCCTCGCCGCCGTGCTGGAGTTCCAGCGCGACATGATCTCGGAGAACACCCGCGAAGGCGTCGCCGCCGCCGAAGCCGCCGGCCCCGCCGAGCGCAAGGCCGACCGGGTCTACGCCACCCGCATCACAGCCGCGACGACCGCCCCCTGATCATCAGGGGCTTACCGCTAACCACGGTCTGATTGATCCCCGAAGCCGCATACAGACCCCCGTCAGTCCAACAGGCCCGATGTCGTTCCCCGCGTGGGCCAGGACCGCGCCGCACACGCATGGGTGAACGTCGGGACGACCCGACCTCGCTGCGCGTACGCTGTGGAAGCGTACGTGCACGCTCAGTGCTGATTCCGTGGTCACGGGGTAGGTCGGCGCGGCAAGGTCAGAAGCGGTACGGCGGGGCGGGTGCACGCGAAAGGTGGCCGACGGTGGCCTACGAGAACACGGACGACGACACTGCGGAAACGGTGGCGGGAGGAACGGGCGCGGGAGCCTGCGCCGAGCCCGGGGGGTCGGACAGTCTCCGCACCTTCGGTGCGTTCGTTCAGGCATTGCGGGAGCACGCGGGCTTCTCGCGTGAGGAGTTCGGCGAACAGGTGCGTTTCTCCAAGCACACGGTCGCCTCGATCGAGCAGGGCCGCCGGATGCCGGACCGCGACTTCGTGGAACGCGCGGAGGCAGCGCTGGGGAACACCGGCGCCCTACGAAAAGCGGCGCCCCATCTCACGCGGCAGGTGGGGCTGGCTAGTTGGTTCCGGCAGTGGGCTTGTCTGGAGGCGCATGCGGTGACCCTGTGGACCTACGAGTGCCGAGTGATTCCCGGCCTGCTCCAGACCGAGCGGTACGCGCGAGCCGTGACTGAAAGCGTGCCGCCCGTGAAGGACGAGGATCAGGTGGCCAAGCAAGTGGCGGCTCGGATGGAGCGCCAGCAACTGTTCGAGCGCAGGCCGCCGATCGCGTTCAGCTTCATCATCGAGCAGGCACTTGTCGAGCGCGGCACGGGAGGGCCCGACGTGATGAGGGAGTTGATCGACAGCCTCCTGGAGCGGTCGTTGAAGTTCAACGTCGAGCTGCAGATCATGCCGCGACATCAGCCGGATCACGCGGGGTTCGACGGACCGTTGAGGCTTCTCGAAGCGCAGGACAACAAGTGGTTCGGCTACGCGGAAGGGCAGCGTGGCGGCATGCTGATCTTGGACCCGAAGGAGGTCAGCATCATGTTCCAGCGGTATGCGAGACTGCGCTCACAGGCTCTTAACTCCGAGGATTCCAGGAGCCTGCTGAAGCGACTTCGAGGAGCGCTATGAGCAGCATCGACGAACGGGCTTGGTTCAAGAGCAGCTACAGCGGTTCCGACGGTGACGACTGCGTCGAGGTGGCGAAGGGTACGCAGGCGATCCACGTCCGGGACTCCAAGGACCAGCGGAGCCCCGAACTCGCCCTCTCCCGCACCGCGTGGAGCGACTTCATCACCTACGCCGCGCAGGGCTGACCTTCACGGCGAACGCCCGTACCGGATATGTCCGGTACGGGCGTTCGCCGTTCACTGGGCCCTGTTCCCCTCCCGTGACATTGGTTTCTCGCTCTCAGGCTTGGCGGGCGGAGGACGCGAGGCGATCGGCGAGCGCGATGACCAGGTCGCGCAGTTCATCGGGGCGCTCGATGATGAACGGCCGGTCGAGTGAGGCGAGCACCGGAGGCAACCAGTCGAGCCGCTCCGCCCGTAGCTCGACGCGTAGCCAGCGCTTGGCCGCCCGATCCCGACCTGCCGCCGGTTCGTGCTCCTCCAGACTCGCGACGCTGGCGGGAAGGTGGGCGCGGATCTGCTCAACCGTCCCGTGGATCCGCAAGGTCACCTCATGTTGGTACTCAGCCGTGGCGAACCCTGACAACACGCGCTGTGCCGGACTGGGACCCACGGGCGTTTCGAACGAGCCGGGCAGGGTCCTCGCATCGGCGATGCGATCGAGCCGGAAGGTTCGGTCCTCGCCGATCCGGGCGGCCTTGCCCGTGACGTACCACCGGCCCGCATGGGCGACGATCCCGTACGCGTGCAGTGTGCGTTCGCTGCGCCGTCCGTCGCGGTCGGTGTAGCGGATCGAGACCGGCCGGCGGTGGCGCACCGCATCGGCGAGGGTGAGCAGGACCCCAGCGTCCGGAGTGGCGAACTCACCGGGCAGATCCGTGAAGGCGAGAGTCTCCAGGAGTAGGTCGAGCCTACGGGCGACGTGCTGGGGCAGCACCCGTCGGATCTTCGCCGATGCCGTCTCGTTTGCCGTGCGGTCCGTCGTCGCCCACCCGGCTCGGCGGCCGGCGACCAGGCCGAGCAACACGGCCAGCGCCTCGTCCTCGCTGAACATGAGCGGAGGCAAGCGGTAGCCGGGGGCGAGCCGGTACCCGCCGTAGCGGCCGCGCACCGATTCCACGGGCACGTCGATGTCGATCAGCTGGTCCACATACCGCCGCACGGTGCGCCCTTCGACGCCGAGCCGGTCGGCGAGTTCCGCCACCGTCCGGGTGCCGCCCGACTGCAGCAGTTCCAGGAGTGTCAGCACGCGGCCAGTGGGTCGAGGCATACGCACAATCTAACGCGAATACAGGACCGATTCTGTCCACTATTTCTCCTAGCCTGCGACGTGCACGCCTCCAGCACAGCCAAGGAGATCCCATGGACTTCGTCTCGATCCGCATCATCACCAGCGACGTAGCGCGCCTCGTCGAGTTCTACGAGCGAGCCACCGGGGCGCGGGCGACGTGGGCCACCGAAGACTTCGCCGAACTCAGGACCGCGAACGCAACCCTCGCGATCGCCGGCACCCGCACGGTCCCGCTGTTCGCCCCGGGCTCCGCCCGCCCGGCGGACAACCACAGCGTGATCACCGAGTTCCTCGTCGACGACGTGGACCGTGTTCGCCAGAACCTGGCCGGGTTCGTCACCGACTTCGTCACCGAGCCCACCACGATGCCCTGGGGCAACCGGTCGCTGCTGTTCCGCGACCCCGACGGCAACCTCATCAACTTCTTCACTCCCGTCACCCCCGCAGCCATCGAGAAGTTCGCACGTTGACACCACGCACGGCCGCTCACGCACGGCCGCTCACGCACGGCCGCTCACGCACGGCCGCTCACGCACGGCCGCTCACGCACGGCCGCTCACGCACGGCCGCTCACGCGGGGACCCCGAGATCCCAGGGCTCCCGATGAACGCGGCCGTCGCCGATTCCGGGAACGCCATCAGCAGGGGACATCGGGACGCACCGCTGCCCTTCGAAGGACGCCTGCGCTTGTGCCCCGGATCGCCGCCGGACGCCGGCGCCGTGCCGTTCGCCGAACCCCGGCCCACGCTCCCGAACTCTCGAAGATCTTGTGAGAAGCATGTCTGAACCATGTGAATTGTGACCGGGGCGTACCCGCGCCGTCCCGCGCCCACCTCAGGTGTGTCATGGCCTCGTAACTGCACTTCCCGGGGATCGCCGCATCGGTCAGGCTGATGATCAACCAAGTACGCAGCCCGGCCGGAATGACCAACCGGTCGCACCATCACGACCAGCAGGGGGAGTCCCGCCATGCTTCGCAATCACCGCCGCAAGACCGTCCTCGCCGCCGCAGCCCTGATGGCCTCGACCCTGCTGCTCACGGCCTGCGAGGACGGGGACGCGGAGAGCAGCAGCACGTCGAACGGGTCCTCGGCCGCAGCCTCGGCCTCGACATCGGCCACCGAAGGGAAGTCCGGCGACGGTGAGAACGGCACCGACGGCACCAACGCGGCGTCGAGCAAGGGATCGAACGGCACATCGGGCAGCAAGGGACTGACCGGCACCTGGGGTGGCACGGTGTCCTACCTGGCCCCGGGCAAGTACACCGTCACGGACAAGAGCAGCGGTACCGAGCGCGCGTTCTTCACCGCCGAGGACACCGATATCGAGGGCGCGGGCAAGATCTGCGGTGACGCGGACGGCCAGGCCGCCACACCGTGCAGTGAGAAGCAGCTCGAAGCCGCGGCCAAGAAGGGCTTCGGGGCAACGGTCAAGCTCAAGGACGGCATCGCCGTCAGCATCATCGAGGACCACACCAGCAGCAACACGGGTGGCGACGGTGCATCGGGGAGCAACAAGGCGTCCGGCTCCTTCTCCGGGAAGCTCGGCTACCTGGCCCCGGGCAAGTACACCGTCGCGAGCGGCGGTACCGAGCGGGCGTTCTTCACCGCCGAGGACACCGATATCGAGGGCGCGGGCAAGATCTGTGGTGACGCGGACGGCCAGGCCGCCACACCGTGCAGCGAGGAGCAGCTCGAAGCCGCGGCGAAGAAGGGCAGCGTCACCGCCACCGTCACGATCAAGGACGGCGTGGCCGTCAGCATCATCGAGGACCACCAGTGATACTCGCCGACCCGAGGGGGCGTTGAGTCCCGCCGGTCAAGGGGCGGAAAAGGGGCCCGGTACCGCGAACACGTCGCGGTGCCGGGCTTGTTGCTGTCAGAGCAGGTGGTCGGCCCGGCCGGCCTTGATGGCGCGGATCAGTTGCTGGAGTGCTTCACGGCTGTCGGTCAGGAAGTGCTCCTCCGCGCCCGCGACGGCGATGTAGCTGTTGCCCTGTTCATCGGTTCCGAACCGGTAGCAGGAGTTCCCCTCGCCGCAGAACGAGTCTTCCCAGTGGATGTCCGGCATCGGTCATCTCCTCAGAGTTGGCGTGCGATGTCGTGGATGAATTCCCGTGATGCGGCCGATGACAGCGCTATGTCCTCCATCCATTCCAACTGAGCTCGGTATTTGGCCAGTTGATCATCCGCGTGTACGAACTCGGGCCCGTGCGAGGTGTCGATCTGTACGGTGTCGAGTTGCGGCACCGCGCCTTGTGCGTACAGGACGGTCTGTCCCGCACCGGGAAACGCTCCGGCGTCGAAGGGGATGACCAGCAACGTCACATGCGCCTGCTCGGACTTCTCCAGCAGGTGATCGAGCTGGGCGCGCGCCACCGCTCGGCCGCCGAACCGCATCCGGAGCGCCGCCTCGTGGATCACGGCCACGTAGTCCGGCGCCGTGGCGCTCTCCAGGAGGTGCTGCCGTTCCACCCGATGGGCCAGGCGGAGGGCCACCTCGTGTTCCGGGAGTGCGGGGACGACGACGCGGAAGACCGCGAGGGCGTGGTCGCTCGTCTGGAGGATGCCCGGAATGTGGACCGAGTGGGCCGTCCGCATCCGCAGGGCATGGGCCTCCAACTCGGCGATGTCCAGAAGTCCGTCGGGCAGGGAGCCCCGGTAACGTTCCCACCACCCGCGCCGGGCGGGCCTCACCATGCCGGCCAGTGCCTCGACGTATGCCTGGTCCTGGCAGCCGCAGCCGTGGGCGAGGGTGCGCAGGCGGTCCTCGCTGATGGCCCGGATGCCCTGTTCGATGTTGGAGAGCCGCGAGCGGTCCACTCCGAGGAGCCGTGCCGCGGCCTCGGCGGAGAGTTCGGCGGCCACGCGTATCTTCCGGACCTCGCTTCCCAGCCGCTTCTGTCGTTCGGTCGGGGCGGTTCGCGACGCCATGTCAGTCCTTCCGTGGCCCTCTTGGTGAAGTCTGCCGTGCGGAAGGGGATCGATTGGCGCAAGGGACAACTTTTCGGGAAGGGGTGGCCAAATTGACCCTTCATCGCCTACATTCGGTGATGCACTGCTCACGCAGCGGCGACGAGCCGGAAGTGCATCGCGCGGTTCCGCCCGCAGTCTCCTTCCCTGGGAGGGGCGGGCCGCGTCAGGGAGACAAGCCACTGCTCGTCCGCGACGCGAGAGCCACTCGTGCGTGCCCAAGCGAAAGAGAGAAGAGTTCAACGTGCCGCCCTCGCCCGGGGAGTCAGACCATGCACCCATCTCCGCTCACCGCGCTCTGCCCGGCCGTGGCCCCGGCGCAGACGTCGGGCCCGCACTCGTCCCCGGAGGCGCATCTGCTTCCTGAGGGCCGTTCCTGGCACAGGCTCAGCATGGGCGTCACGCCCGCAGACACCCCTGTGGTCCGCGCTTCGGCCGTACGGTGACCGCTGCTGCCCCGGAGGTGCGCGGTCTCGACCGGCGCGCCTGACACTCGATTACTTCGGCTGCCGCCGTGACGATGCTCACATGAGGCCGTCCTTCCGAGGAAGCGCCGCCCCGTCCCTGACGGGGCGTTCGCCGTTTCCGAGGGGGCGGCCTTTCGTCGCGTTCGGGTGTCGGCGCCCTGAGCCCCTCGTCGTCACAGGGCCGGGATCCTGCCGGATCGGCGCGCGGCGCGCCTGCCCGAGGGCAATCCCGGGGTCCCCGTCCGGAAGGTGCCGGGCGCTTATGTTGGCTTCGCGGCCGGACGCCGTGTCGCGGTCGTCCGGGGTGACGAGACCGCCCCGGCCCGCACCTTGACCAGCGGAGGTCGGACGTGAAGCTCGGTCTGCACTACTGGAACTACTCGAAACCAGCCGACCCCGCGCTCATCGCCCCCACCCTCGCCGACTCGGCGCGGATCGCCGACGAGTCCGGGGTCGCGTCCTTCACGCTCATGGACCACTACTTCCAGATGGAGACCCCGCTCAGTGAGCCCGACGAGCCGATGCTGGAGGGGTACACCGCACTCGGCTATGTGGCGGCGGTCACCGAGCGTATGACCCTCGGGCTCATGGTCACGGGTGTCATGTACCGGTATCCGGGACTGCTGGCGAAGATCGTCACCACCCTCGATGTGCTGTCCGGAGGGCGGGCCAGGCTCGGACTCGGCGCCTCCTGGTACGAACGGGAACAGTACGGACTCGGCGTACCGGTGGTCCCGGTGAGCGAGCGGTTCGAACGTCTGGAGGAGACGATTCGGATCTGCCTGCAGATGTGGAGCGACGACAACGGCCCGTTCCGGGGCCGTCATTACCAGCTCGCCGAGACGCTCTGCGTACCCGAGCCGATCGGTGAACGGCCGCCGATCATGATCGGCGGCGGGGGTGAGAAGAAGACCCTGCTGCTGGCCGCCCGCTACGGCGACGCCTGCAATGTGTTCGCCACCGACCAGGACGAGGTGGCCCACAAGCTCCGTGTGCTGCGCGCCCACTGCACCGCGGAGGGCCGGGACTACGACGCGATCGCGAAGACCGTGCTGTACAACGGCTCGGTGCTGGACAACCCCGACCGTTTCCTCGCCGACGCCGATGCCTATGCGGGCCTGGGCGTCGACGAGATCCAGGTCCTGCCGGACCGGCACCCGGTCAGCTTCACCCACCAGCTCGGCGAACGCATCCTTCCCCGGCTCGCCGCGGTCGGGTGACCGGGCGTGCACGCCTCAGACGCCGGTGGTCCCGTCGACGATCTCCCGGATCACGTCCAGATGGCCGTTGTGCCGGGCGGTCTCCTCGATCAGGTGCAGGACGATCCAGCGCAGATCCGGGTGCCGGCCCTCCAGACGCGGGCGCTTGGCCGGTGTGTCCAGGCTGTGGGCGGCGACCAGTTCGCGGTAACGGGTGGTCCGTTCCTCGTACTCCGACAGCACATCGGCGAGCGGCATGTCCACCGCGATGCGCATCTCCCGGTCGGGGTCCTCCTCCGTCCACGGCCCCTCGTCCTCACCGCCGAGGAAGACCACCTCGAACCAGTAGTACTCGACCCAGCTCAGGTGGTTGATCAGCCCGGAGACCGTCATCAGGGGCGATCCGGGCAGCGGGGCGCGGCGGGCATTGTCCGGCGAGATGCCCTCGCACTTCGCGCGGGCGGTGTCGCGTGCGTAGTCGAGGAAGGTGGCCAACTGGGTGCGCTCGTCCCATGCGGGAGGCGAATCGGTGCGTGTCATCCGTATACACGATGGGTGAGGTCATTCGTCCTGTCCATTTCATTTCCGGGACCTCTGGCCCCGTCCAATGGGGTCCACTCCTGGGCCCGGGGGCCCACGCCCGGGCGGACGGGGCTCATTACGCTCGACCGTGACCCGATCGTGAGCACCACCGACCCGGCGCCCTCACCGGCGCCTGTCCGGCATGCCCGGTGCCATGACGGGCACTCATGCCGGTCACGGCACCCGATGCACGTGGATCAGCACGCTCCACCCGTAATTCGTTCCCTGGGGTGATCTGTTGATGAACAACGGTTTCTTCTACTCGTACCACCTCGGCTGGAGCCGTCCGGATGCCGAGTCGCTCATCGGTGATCTCGACGCGGCGGGACTGCGGCTCGGTCATCCGATCACGCGGAAGGTCACCCTCCTCGGCCCGGGACGGGACCCGCTGGGCAGCTCTTCGTCGGTGACCAGGGAACAGCTCGTCCTCCTGGCCGGCCTGCAACGGGTCGACAGCGTCGACTTCGCGCTGTGGATGGGGAGCGGGTCCGCCGTTCCCGCGCGCGTGCGGCGGACAGCGGACGGAGTCGTTGCGCTCGAGTTCGGTTTCGGATGGCTGACGGACGGCGAACAGGAGGTGGCCGAGTGGGCGATCAGGGAAGCGATCGGGCGGCCCTCCGTGCTCTGCATCGGCTTCGTCGTCGACCGCGAGGGCGCCTCCGCCGCAACCGACTGGAGCGGCGTCGTCGCCAATGGGACGACCTGCTTCGACAGTTGGCCGGACACGCTCGCGGTACGGGAGGAAATTGCGGAGGTCCAACCGCAGTTGGCCGGGGTGTCGTTCTTCGAGGAGTCGCCGTGGATGCTGTTCGGGAGCGAGGTACCTCAGCCGGTAACGCAGGACGGCCGCCTTCCCCGGAGCAGCTGAACTTGCGGCAGTGCGTGCGGCGCCTGGGCGCCGTTCCGGGGACTGAGCACTGAAGGTTGAAGTCGGAGAGGCTGACGGAGAGTTCCGTGCTGTATATCGTCGTCAAGCGTCGGGGCGATCGTCGAGGTCAACGGGGAACTCCGGGCGGCCGGGGCACTGGAGCCGCTCCCGGAACCGTTCGACCGGGAAAGGCTCTGACCGCCCACGCCCGCAGGTCCCCAGGGGGCAATGCACGGGTGCGGGGCCGGATTCCGGGTCCGGATGCGCAGCCGGCCGGACCCCGAGGGTCGTCCCGCAACAGCCCTCAGCGCACGTAGTGATAGCCGTTGCCCTGGGACGGGTCGTTGAGAAGGTAGATGCCGCCCGCATTGCCGATGTAGAGCGTTCCCGCCTTGATCGAGTAGCACATGCCGTTGGATTTGGCCTTGTCCACCGCGGCCTCGGTGACGTCGATGGTGCTGCCGCCGTTCTTGACGCCGCCGAGCCGGCCCACCGCCTCGCAGTGCCCCATGCCCACCATGTCGGTGATGAAGCGGACGGCCTTCTCGCCCGGCTCCGCACGGGAGACGATGATGCGGGCGGGCAGGTTCCAGGCCTGGCCGTCGTAGTTCCACTCCCCGAGGAAGTACGAGGGGACCGCGTTGCCGTCGGACGAGCCGGAACCGGAACCGGAGCCTGAGCTCGTACTGCCGCTGCTGCCGCCCGAGGAGGACGAGCTGCCGGAGGAGGATGAGCCGCCGGTGGAGGACGAACCGCTGGTGGAGGACGAGCCGCCGGAGGAAGAAGAGCCGCCGGAGGAGCCGGCGGGGACTTGGCCCGCATCGGAGCCGGTGGACGGCTTGCCGTCGCTCCCGTTGCTCCCGTCCTTGCCGTCGCGCCCGTCCTTGCCTCCCGTCGGGGAGGACGTCGCGTGTGCCGTGGGGCTGGCGGACGCCGAGCCGCCCGGGGTGCCGGACGGGCTGCCGGATTCGATCGCCGCCGGGCTGCCCGGCTCGGCCGGTCCGGTGGCGTGGGTGTCGCTCCTGTCCGTCCAGGGATGGATCACCGCGACGGTGCCGCCGCCGACGACGATCACGCCGACCACCGGAAGCACGACGAACCAGTTGCGTCTGCGTGCCGGACGTTCCCGGGGCTCGGGCTTCTCCGTGGGCTCCTCGGGCGCGTGGCCTTCTGGGTCGGGCTGCTCGCTCCGTGGGCGGAGGCCGACCGTCGTCCGGTCGCGGGGTTCCTCGCGCAGCGGCATCGCGTCCACGTCGAGCAACTGTGCGGCGTGGTCGGCGAGATGAGCGAGGAGCTCCGGTGGCAGCCAGGCGCCGCCGGTGAGCAGGGCCTTGGTGCTCCGGTCCTGTTCGTGGAGGGCCGCCACATCCGGCCGTTCGTCCACGTCCTTCGTGAGACAACGGGTGATCAGGGCGCGGAGGGCGTCGTCCCGCACCCGCTCCAGCACGGGTTCTTCCACCACCGCGTGGTAGTTGATGGCGTGCTGGTTCGTCACCCCGTGCCCGAAGGCCAGTTGACCGGTCGCCGCGTACGTCAGGACACAGCCCAACGAGAACACATCGCTCTTCGGCCCGAGTTCCTGCCCCCTGATCTGCTCGGGCGACATGAAACCGGGGGAGCCGATGGCCACGCCCGTGCTCGTCAGCAGCGACTCGATCGAGGTTTCCAGGGCGCGGGCGATGCCGAAGTCGATGACCTTGGGGCCCTTGACCGTGAGCATGACGTTCGAGGGCTTGAGGTCGCGGTGGACGATCCCCGCCGCGTGAATGTCCTCCAGCGCCTTCAGCAGGCCGTCGGCCAGCGCGCGCACGGAGGCGTCGGGCAACGGGCCGAAGTGGCGCACGGCCTGTTCGAGGGTGAGCCCGGGTACGTAACCGGTGGCGACCCAGGGCACCTGCGCCTCGGTGTCCGCGTCGAGGACGGGTGCCGTGTACCGCGCGTCGACGCGCTGGGCAGCATCGATCTCGCGGCGGAAGCGGGCCCGGAACTGCGGGTCGGAGACATGCTCCTCGTGCACCACCTTCACGGCGACGGTGCGTCCGCCCTCCGACCGGGCGAGGTACACGCGGCCCATGCCGCCCGCGCCGAGTCTGCCGAGGAGCAGATACGGGCCGATGCGCTGCGGGTCGGTGGCGGTGAGCGGGCTCAGACTCCCGACCGTGGCGTGGGGCGCTTCGTCGCGGCCGTCGTCCGGCCTGTCGTCCGTCCCGCCGTCCTGTCCGCCGGACTCGCCTGTCGCCATGCTGTGGGGCCCTCCAGTCGTCCCGCCCGATGGGCGGTGTCCCGTTCCCGAATCCGGCGTCCGCCGGTGCTGCTTCAGGTGCCTTTCGCATGGAGGGGGACGTGCGGGACCCGTGCCTTGGTTTCGTCAACCATGCTGCTGTGCAGGCGTGTTGGACGTCAAGGAGGACCTCTCCGGTCAGAGCCATCCCCGCATGGCCGCGAACCCGGCCAGCAGCCCCACCGCGAACAGCCCGAGCACGACGGCGAACAGGGCCGGCATCACCACCGGCCCCCACGCCCCCGGGCCCGCCACCGTGGCGTGCTTCGACGGGGCCGCCGGGTCGTAGCTGACCCGGACCGGCGCCCCGACCTCGAAGCCGAACGGGCCCGGGGCATGGTCGGTGAACTCGATCTCGCGGCCGTCACGGGTACGGAAGGCGAAGACGTACTCGGTGACGTAACTCCGGTCCATACCCGCACCCCGATCGACGGTCCTGCGGTCCGCGCACCGCCCCTCGGCGCGTTCGCCGTGCCGGACCAGCCGCAGCACCCGGTGCAGGCGCAGCGCCGACCGGACGGCGAACGCGCCGAGCAGAAGGCCGAAGAGAAGCAGGAACGTGGCCGTGCCGCCGGGCATGACCTGCATGAACGCGCGCCCCCGATCCGCTACTTGACCGTGATCGAGTCGACGAACGCGTCGAGGTCCTGGCGGCTCAGCGAGCCCTTCACTGCATTGATCCGGACCAGGAACGGCACATCCTTCGAGTCCACACCCGCCACCAGGACTCCGGTCATCCGGGTGCCCTGTGCCGGGGTCTGTTCCCTGCCGTTCGACGTGAACTCGTAGTCGATCCTGCGCGCGTCACGGGCGCTCTCCGCACCCGCGAGCCGCACATCCGAGGTCTCCTTGCGGGTCGCCCCGAGGCCGATGCCCGCGCCCGCCGCGGCGGCCGCCTCAGCGGCGTCGTCCACGCCCGTGGCGAAGTCGAGCTGCACCGAGACCATGCCGGTGCGCAGCCCGCCCTCCTCCTTCAGCGCGACGGCGGCGTTGGCCTTGGCCCGGTCGGCCGCGGACTGTTCCTTGTAGCCCTTGCTCGCGGGGTAGCCCACGGAGAGGCTGCTGGTGTCGAGCCTGTCCCAGCCGTCCGGGAGCGCGGCGGCGGAGTCGCCGCCGCAGCCGGTGAGCAGGGCGAGGCCGAGGGTGGCGGCCACCGTGGTGCCGATCGCCCGCCGGGACTTCTTCCTCGTCGTCATCGTCTCCCGCCTCGTCGTCGTGCGTGGTCTCCGTCGGGCGCGGCCCTGTCGTCCCCGCCTTCCCTGCCGGCGAGGCTACTTGGCGCAGTAGCTGTACGGGAGGTACGAGCGCTTGTCTCCCTGCGGAGCCCCGAGGAACTGCGCATCCGTCAGCGTCTCCTTCTTGTGCTCGTCCGAGATCGAGAATCCGAGGCTCATACCGAGCGAGATCTCGAAGCCGAACTCCTGGGCGTCCGTCTCACCGAGGTACTTCATGGTGCTCGACAGCCCGTCCTGGAACATCAGCTGGTCGAACGGGTCGGTTCCGGTCGGCTTCTGCTGCAGCGAGTGGTCGCCGAACATGTACTCGAACGGGGCGGTGTTGTTTCCGGAGCCGTCCAGCCACTGCTCGGCGATGGCCCGCTTGGCCTCGGTGGCCTGGTCCGTGTCCTTGCCGAAGACCAGCGAGTTCGTCTGGACCTCGATGCCGGTCTCGCCGGAGGAGTCGGTGCCGCTGATCTTGCCGCCGCGCTTGTCGCCGTCCTTCTTGCCGTTGTCGCCGCTGATGTCGCCCTTGTCGGAGGTCGAGCTGCCCTCGTAGGTCTGCGTCATGTCGATACGGACGATCTTGCCGGTCTTCTGGTCGCGGGTGACGGTGATCGCGCCGGTCCGGGTGTCCTTGGCCGCGGCCGTGCCGCCGAGCGGACCGGCGTTGCCGCCGACCTTGCCCTCCAGCTCCAGCTTGGCGGTGTATGTGTACGACTCGTTGCCGTTGACGTCGTCCTTGGTGATGGTCACCTCGGGGGAGAACTTGGCCTTGCCGCCGAGCTTGGCACCGAGCTTGGTCTCGTCGCCCGCACTGATCGAGAGACCGCCGTCCGCGTACGCGTTGAGACCGATGGTCGAGTAGGAGATCTTCTTGTCGCCGATCTTCTTCTCGATGTCCTCCTTCTTCTCGGCCCACTTCATCCCGGAGTACCAGCCGCCGCCGTAGCCGCCGCTGTACTTCGTGGAGGTCTCCCACATCTTCATTTCCTCGATGTCGTCCCGCATCTTCTTGGCGTCGTCCTCGCTCTTGAAGACCCAGGTGTCACCGTTGGTGATCTTGATGCCGCCGCCGATGTCCACATCCGCCTTGCCCAGCTTGCCGAGTTTGACGCCGGGGGTGCTGGCGGTGGCGCCGGCCGAGGCGGCGTCCGTGAACGTCATGTAGACCAGCTTGTCGTTCTCGTCGACCTTGCCGTCCTCGTTCACGT
The DNA here is from genome assembly GCF_040680455.1 of Streptomyces sp. NPDC052052. Classification (NCBI taxonomy): domain Bacteria; kingdom Bacillati; phylum Actinomycetota; class Actinomycetes; order Kitasatosporales; family Streptomycetaceae; genus Streptomyces; species Streptomyces sp. NPDC052052. Next base: position 95,232 of record NZ_JBFAWU010000011.1, read on the forward strand.
CCGTGTTGGCCTGGCTGACCTTCTGCTGGAAGCCGTACTCGTTGCCCCACTCGAACCAGCCGATCTTGACCTTGTCGCCGACGGTGTCCGAGACGCTGGAGACCTGGCACATCTTCGGCTCGTAGTCGGCGTCCGTCTTGGGCTTGGCGGTGGTGTCCCCGCCGCCGGTGGAGCAGCCGCCACCGCCGCCGCCCAGCGAACTGATCGCGCAGCGGATGCGTTCGCCGATCTGCCCGCCGACCCCGGCCATGGCCATCGCGCCGATCATCGTGACGACGAGGACGACGACCCCGAGGTACTCCATGGCGGTGGCCCCGCTGTCGCGCCAGGTGTACGGCTGGTACGGCGCGGGTGACCGCTCCTCGCGGTCGTCCAGCAGCCGGTCGACGGCCAGTCCCGCAGCCGCGCCGGTCGCCAGCGCGACGATGGGCATCAACGCGCCCTCGAAGCCCAGAAGATGCCAGGACACGGCGAAGCCGTAGACCAGCGCTGCCACCGGGAAGCCCAGCGCGGCCAGCAGTGTCAGCAGCGGGGACTCGCGCTGTTCGTCGGGCAGCACCCGGGCCGAGGCCAGGACCGTGAGCACGGTCGTGATGACGTTCGGCACATGCAGCAGCGCCAGGCGCCAGCCGAAGGACGTGAGCCGCTCGTCGGTGGCGAGCAGTTCGACGAGCCCGCGCGACACCAGATACCCGGCGGCGATGTAGACGAGGGCACCGGCCGCCCAGCTACGCGTCAGCGCGAAGAACACGCCACTGCGGGGCCCGGAACCACCCCCGCTCCTCGGCGGTATGTGGCCCGCGCTTCCGCTTCCCCAGCCCCCGCCACCCGTCACGGTTCTTCCTTCCCGACGCCCATGTTCCCTGCCTGTACCCGGAGTTCCACTTCCGGGTGCGGTCGTGAGCGTACGGCGGTACGAACCGACTGACCTGGGCCCTTGGCCCCAAAGTCGGGCCCAACGACGAACGGTGCCCGGCCCGGTCCGCGCGGGGGAGCGGACCGGGCCGGGCACCGGGGGAGGAGTGGCGCGGGTCAGTCCAGGTCAGTCCAGGTCGTCCGCGAACGTGCCCGCACGTTCGGCGACTTCCGGCCTCCGGACCCGCAGTACCGCGAAGCCGGCGACACCGACGACCAGTGCGCCGACGAACACGTACGGCAGCACGTTCAGCGGCGAGGCCGGGACGGGCCACAGGTTGCGGTAGAAGACGTAGACCATCGCGGCGGCGCCGATCAGCCCCAGCGTCCAGGTGACCATCAGCCCGCGGGCCCCGATCCGGCGTACGAACAGCGGCGCGGCCAGGCACACCAGGGTGTAGCTGAGCATGTAGCCGAAGACGCCGATGGTGTCGATGTACGACGTCGCGTTCAGCGGTGCGGTCCCGGCACCGACCACGAACACCGCGGGCAGCGCCACGAACGGGGCGACGGTCCAGATCGCCACGGACGGGGTCCGGTGGCGGGGGTGGGCGACACCGAGCCGGGCCGGCATGACGCCCTCGTTCGCCATCCCGAACAGCAGCCGGGCGGCGACGGTGATGCAGGCCATCACCACGGCCACGAACGATGCCGCGAAGCCCGCGTGCAGGAAGAACTTCAGGAAGCCGAGACCGGACATCTCCGCCAGTTCGTCCATCGGGTCGGAGCTCCTGCCCAGGGCGTCCGCCCCGCCGAACCCGGCGACCTGCGCGTACGTCGCGAACATGTAGAGCACCCCGGCCAGCACCGCACTGCCCATCACCGAGCGGGGGATTGCCTTGTACGGGTCGGTGGCCTCGGCCCCGAGCGAGGCGGCGCCCTCGAAACCGACGAAACCGAGCACACCCAGCACCACGGCGAAGACGACACCGTCGAGGGTGGAACCGCTCAGGCTCAGCTGATCGGTGTCGATGATGTTCCCGCTTTTGAAGAAGGCGGGGAGCAGCACCACGACGATCAGCACGATCGAGACGACCTCCAGCACGGAGGCGACCCGGGCAGCCGTGCGCACACTGGCGATCGTCAGCCGCATCGCGACGGCGGCCAGCAACAGGTCGAGCAGGATCTGCCCGGTGACACCGGTGAAGATCCCGATACCGATCTGGTCCAGGGCACGCGCCGTGTAGTACCCGGCGCCCGCCAGCGAACCCGAGCCGATGCACACCGCGCCGATGAGCAGGGCCCAGCCGGTCACGAAGGAGCCCGACGCCCCGAGCGAGAGCCGCGAGAAGGCGTACAGCGAACCGACGCCGGCGCGCCTGCGGGCGAAGACGCAGATGCAGTACGCGATGGCCAGGACGGCGGCCATGGCCAGGAAGAACGAGAACCAGGCGCCGTTGCCCGCGGACGCCGCCATGCTGGCGGGGGCGAACGCGATGACGGCGCTGGGCGCGACGTTCGCGACGCTCTGCGCACCGACCTCGAAGGTCGAGACGGAGCGGTGCGCCAGCCCGTCGGCCGGCTGCCCGGGCGCGGCCTGCTGTGCGTCGGTGCTCATGTCCGGTCCTCCATCATCAGCAGTTGACGCAGGGCGTGCCCGGCGGCGAGGTCCGCCAGCGCCGCGCCCGCCTCGTCCAGCGGACGCCGCGCCGAGATCATCGATTCCACGTCGAGTTCGCCCGACACCACGAGGTCCACCAGGGCCGGGATGTCCCGGGCGGCGTCCACCGAGCCGTAGTTGGAGCCGAGAATGCGCTGGTCCGCCTCGGCGAGCGCGAGGGGGTCGAAGCGCGCGGTGCGGCCGGTGGGCGGCAGACCGACGATGACGGCGGCGCCGCCCTGGCCGAGCGCCGCGATGGACTGCTCGGTGGTCTCGATCTTGCCGATGGCGTCGAAGACGTAGTCGAGGCCCTCCGGGACCAGGGTCCGCAGCGCCTCGACGACATCACCGTCACGCGCGTCCACGGTGTCCGTCGCGCCGAGCCGGCGGGCCAGCTCCAGCTTCTCGGGGACGACGTCGACGGCGACGATGCGGCCGGCCTGCGCCAGCCGGGCGCCCTGGACACAGGACAGGCCCACCCCGCCGCAGCCGATGACGGCGACGGTGGCCCCGGCCTCGACGCCCGCGGTGTTGCGGACCGCGCCGACACCGGTGGCGATGGCGCAGCCGACCAGGGCGATCACATCGAGAGGCGCGTCCTTGCGGACCTTGATCGCACCGGAGGCGGGTACGACGACACGCTCGGCGAACGAGGAGACACCCAGGTAGTGGTGGGCGCGCTCGCCGTCGACCGAGAGCCGGCTGGTTCCGTCGTACAGCACGCCGCCGGGGGCCACGACCTCGGCGACCAGGCTGCACGCGGCCGGGCGTCCGGCGAGGCAGAAGCGGCAGGCGCCGCAGGACGGCACCCAGGACAGCACGACGTGGTCGCCGGCTTCGAGGCCGGTGACGCCCTCACCGAGCGCGGTGACCACGCCGGAGCCCTCGTGTCCCAGCACGACTGGGGTGGGGTGGTCCCACTCGCCGCGGATGACGTGCAGGTCGGAGTGGCAGACGCCGGCCGCGGTGACGGCGACCTCCACCTCTCCGGGACCGGGCGGGGCCAGGGTGACGTCGGTGAGGGTCACCTCCTGCTCCGGGGAGCGGAAGACGACGCCGCGCACCGTGCGTGCGGTGTTCTCGTGGGGTGACGGGGAGCTCATGGGCTCACTCCTCGGGTGGTGCGGGAGGGGCGGGGAGGGGAGCGGGCAGCGCGGGGGTCACCGAAGGCCCTGCTCGACGCCTTGTTTAGCGCCATTAAACTTTCGTCAGAGTTTTACAGCACTAAACTCGATGGGTAAAGGCTTTTGTGACCTGCACTTCTCCCCGGGCACTGCCCATGACTTCCTCGACCGGTAGCGTGGCCGCCATGTCCGAAGCCCCTGACAGCCACATGTCCACGATCGGTCCGCGGCTGCGTGAGCTCCGCCTGGCCCAGGGGCTGACACTCGCCCAGGTCGCCGAATCCGCGGGCGTGACCAAGGGGTTCGTCAGCCTCGCCGAGCGCGGCAAGACCTCGGTCTCCGTCCCGACCCTGATCCGGATCTGCGAGGCGCTGGGCACCGGCATCGCCGCGCTCTTCGACTACCCGGACCAGGACGTCGTCAAGGGCGGCCGGGGCGCCAAGCTGGAGATGGGCGGACACGGCATCGAGGAGTTCCTGCTCACCCCCGCCGAGGAACGGCACGTCCAGGTCATGCGGACGATCCTGCGGCCCGGCGGCGGTTCGGGCGGCGCGTACAGCCTGGAGGCCGAGACCGTCTTCGCCTATCTGGTCCGCGGCACGCTCCGGCTCAGCGTGGACGGCGAGCCCCGGTTCCTGGAGGCCGGGGACTCGACGACCTTCTCCGCCCGCGCCGCACACGCCTGGGACAACCCCGGCGAGGACGAGGCCGAGGTCCTCTGGTCGATCGCCCCCGCCCTGCCGCTCACCCGCACCAAGCTCCGGCCGCAGCCCGGCTCGTGAGGCGACCTCACCCCTGACCGGCGAGGCAGTCGCGGCGGGGATAATCGTCGGCATGCCCGACGACGACCCGGCCGCCGCGACGCTCGCCCGGCCGGTGCCCCCACACGACCACCGGCCACCGCCGCAGCCCCACGCCCGCGGCCGTCTCGCCACGGCCCTCGCCGCGGCGGCACCGGCCCTCGGGGCGTACGCGGCTGTGCGCCTGATCGGCCTCCTCGTCCTCGCCGCGGCCACGGCGGGCGCCGGGAAGAGCGCCTTCCACCTCCTCGGCGAACGCTGGGACTCCGTCTGGTACCAGCGGATCGCCGAGAACGGCTACGGTCACACCGTCCGCCTCCCCGACGGCGGCATCCACTCCGACCTGGCCTTCTTCCCCCTGCTGCCCGCGCTGGAACGCGGCATCGCGGAGCTGACCCCGCTCTCCCTCGCGGGCGCCGGACTGCTGGTCTCCTGGACCGCCGCGCTCTTCGCCGCCTGGGGGATCTTCGCCGTCGGGGCACATCTGCACGGGCGCCGGACCGGAGTGGTGCTGGCCGCGCTGTGGGGCGTGTACCCGACGGCGTTCGTCCAGTCGATGGCGTACACCGAGACACTCTTCACCGCCTGCGCCGCCTGGTCGCTGTACGCGGTGCTGACCCGGCGCTGGATCGTGGCGGGCACCCTGTGCACCCTCGCCGGGCTCACCCGGCCCTCCGCTGCGGCGCTCATCGCCGCCCTCGCGATCACCGCCGCGGTCACCCTCGTACGGGAGCACCGGGCCGGCCGCACGGACCTCGTCCGCCGCAATGCCCGGATGCTGACCGGCGCCGCACTCGCACCGCTCGGCTGGCTCGCCTACGTGGTGTTCGTCGCCGTGCACGAGGGCAGCCCGTTCGCCTACTTCGACGTCCAGGCCCAGTGGGGCAACAGCATCGACGGAGGCGTGGCGCTCGCCTCGTTCATCCTCCAACTGCCCTGGCCCGCCGCGCTCGGACTGGGCCTCGCACTCGCCGGCCTGGCCGGGGCGGTGTTCCTCTGCGTACGGCAGCGCCAGCCGCTCCCCGTCCTCACGTACTGCATCGCCGTCGTCGTCATCGCCCTGATCGGCTCCGGCTACTTCGGGTCCAGGCCCCGGCTGATGATGCCCGCGTTCCCGCTTCTGCTGCCGCCCGCCACCGCGCTGCTGCGGCTGCGCTCCACGGCCCGCACGGTCACGATCGTCGCCGTACTAGCGGTGGCCTCGGCGGCCTACGGGGCATGGACGCTGCTGGGCTCCGGCCCGCCGTAGCCGCCAACACCCCAACCGCGCCCGGGCGGTGGCGTGCACCCCGGGAGGCTCACCGCCGCCTCCCGCCACCCTCCTGAGGGGCGATCCGCACGCGTGCCCCCGGCCGCAGCCCCCACTTCTCCATCGCCCCGGCCTCCGACTCGACCACATGTCGGGCCCGCAGCCGCGGCATCCCGAGCCGGCCCGGCTTCATCGTGCGGACGGCGACCACGTTGAACTTCCGGTCCAGGTACGCCACATCGATGGTGAACCGCATCCCGAAGGTGTGCACACTCCCGCACGGGGTGATCAGCAGCGCGCCGTCGATCCCGTCCTGCCCGAGCAGCCCGCGGCTCCGCGTCCGGTACGTGGCCGCGATCCGCAGCGGTATCTCCGCCTCCTCCCCTCCCTGCGGACCAGTGACCGTCAACGTCCCATTCCCATTGCGCCATTGACTCATGGCCGTGACGTTAGTGCCCCGACGGCGGCGGCTGGGTCCGGAACGCCACGCAGTGGGCCCCAGGGCCCATGTCCCCACGCCCGCCACCCGCCTAGGGTCTGCTGTGTGTACGTCACGCTGATCGTGCTCGCCGCGCTCTGGGGCGCCGCGTCCGGGTCACTCATCCCGCGCGCCGCCTACCGGTTCTCCGTCGAACCGGACGAGCCCTGGCGGGACACCTGCCCCGCGGGCCACGCCCTCACCGGCGCAGCCCGTGGCTGGCTCGGCTCGACCCGATGCGCCATGTGCGCGGCGGCGCCGGTGCCCAGGGCCGTACGCACCGGGCCGACCGACCGCGGCGACGGAGGCGAGGACGCCGGGCAGTATCCAGCGCGCTACGCCCCCGGGGCCCTCGTCCCCGTCGTCACCGCGCTTGCCTGCGTCGTGCTCGCCGCGGCCACCGGACTCAGACCCGAGCTCGCGGTCTGGCTGCTGCTGGCCCCCGTCGGCGTGCTCCTCGCGACCATCGACCGGCGCGTCCACCGCCTGCCCGACCGGCTGACCCTCCCCGCCGCGGCGGCGGCCGCCGTCCTCCTGGGCGTCGCGGCGCTGCTCCCGGAGCACGGCGGATCCTGGCGCTCCGCCCTGCTCGGCGGAGCGGGGCTCGGTGCCTTCTACTACCTGCTCTACCTCATCAACCCGAGCGGCATGGGCTTCGGGGACGTCAAGCTCGCCCTGTCCCTGGGGGCGGCCCTCGGCTGGTACGGCTGGGGCGTGGTGTTCGCCGGGGGCTTCGCCGGGTTCCTGCTCGGAGCGGTGTACGGACTGGTCCTGATGGTCCTGAGGCGGGCCGGCCGCAAGACCGGCATCCCCTTCGGACCGTTCATGCTCACCGGCGCCCTGCTGGGCATCCTCCTCGGGGCCCTTGCCGCCTGACCCCTGCCCGACGTACCTGCCGCCGGTACCGGCGAGGCCTGCCGCCCGCGCCGGGCGTAAACCGGTCGCGGCGCGCATGCCTCGGCTGCCACCCTTCCCGCATGGCAGGCACACCCGGAGCAGCGGCGGAACAGGCCCGGTTCGACGCCCTCGTCGCGGAGGCCGACGCGGTCTCCGTCGACGGTTGGGACTTCTCCTGGCTCGACGGCCGGGCCACCGAGCAGCGCCCCTCCTGGGGCTACGCCCGCGCCATGGCGGACCGGATGGGACGGGCCAGGGCCGCACTCGACATCCAGACCGGCGGCGGCGAGGTCCTGGCCTCCGTACCGAAGCCGGCACCGCTCACCGTCGCCACCGAGTCCTGGCCGCCGAACATCGCCCGTGCCACCGCCCTTCTGCACCCGCTCGGCGCGGTGGTGGTCGCCGATGCGGACGAGCCGCCGCTGCCGTTCGGTGACAAGGCGTTCGACCTGGTGGTCAGCCGGCATCCGGTGACCACCTGGTGGACGGAGATCGCGCGGGTGCTCACGCCCGGGGGGACCTACTTCTCCCAACAGGTCGGTCCGGCCAGTGTTTTCGAACTCGTCGAGTACTTCCTCGGTCCACAGGCGCCGCAGGCGCGCGACGCCCGCGACCCGGAGAAGGCGCGGGTCGCAGCCGAGGCCGCCGGCCTCGAAGTAGTCGATCTGCGGAGGGAGACACTGCGTATCGAGTTCTTCGACATCGGCGCCGTCGTCTACTTCCTGCGGAAGGTGATCTGGATGGTGCCGGGCTTCACCGTCGATGCGTACCGGCCCCAACTCGCCGGGCTGCACCACCTCATCGAGACCGATGGGCCGTTCGTCGCCCACAGCACCCGATTCCTGATCGAGGCCCGGAAGCCCGGCCTGCGGAGAACGGAGTAGCCGACTCCGCCACTTCCGTCCGAAAGGTGCGACCCTGGACGGGAGCGCATGGGAGGGAACCGGCCATGGACGTGGGGAACGAACAGGAAGCACCGCGCGCCCGGGAGGGGAAGGCCGACTGGCTCAGCGGTGCGCGGATCATCGGGGTACTCGGAGTCTTCTACCGGCCGGAGGGGCAGGTGGGGGAGCCGGAAGCCGTCGAATTCCTGCTGGACGACAGCCAGTCGGTGCTCCTGACCTGCGCCTCTGACGGGACCCTGCACGTGGGCCCCGGCGCCTGGCCCGCGCTGCCCGACTGGTGCGTACCGTCGGGGCAGTGGGAGTTCGCCCCGCTGTCGAACCTGCCGTTTCCCCCCGACGGCGGCTGGACCGTCATCAGCACCGAGGAGTGCGGAAACGAGCACGGCGAGATGTATGAGGCCGTCATCCGGTGCGCGGGCGGACGCTTCACGGTCGGCGGCGGCGACACCGTGACGATCCGCTTCACCCGCGGCCACCGGGGCGGACCGGCGACCGCCTAGCACCGCGCGGACAGACACAGGCACGGACACGGGTCCGGGGCCACGGCCGCAGGGCGGGTGGTCACGATGTGGAAACCAGCCGTCCCTCGCGGCGGGCCCCGTCCGATACTCGGCGCATGACCTCGGTGAGACGTACAGCGAAGGCTTCCGCCGCCGCCCTGGCGCTCCTCCTCGCCGCCCTGGCCGGCTGCGGCACGGAACGGTCGGGCGGCTCCGGGTCCGGCGCCCCGGGGAGTGGCCGCACCGCGGGCGCCTCCCCCTACGGCGATCAGGGCCTCCCCGAGGGGGCGGCGAAGTACCGGGAGAACCACGCCTTCCAGCTCCCCGTCGAACTGTCCGCGGCCGACCGTGCCAAGGGCGACCAGGAAGTGAAGAAGATCAAGGCGGGCCTGGCCGGGATCGCGGAGCGGCGCGGAATCACCGAGCCCCGGCTCCTCAAGGCGCTCACCGGTCTCGGATACCCCCGCGAGGCCGTCTCCACCTGGACCTACGGCCCACCCAACAAGATCGTCACCTTCGTGGTCGACATCGGTGCGATCTGTGTGGACGGGGCCCTGGACGACACGGGCAGCGGGCTCGTCACGGCCGAGGCGCACGGCAGGTACCTGGAAGGAACCGGGTGCGTGAAGCCGGCCGGCGGCCACTGAGACCGAGGCTCATTTCGCGTCCGCAGCGCAGCATCGTGAATTCGGAGAGTAATTTTCGAGTGGCGTGGCATCCAGCACCCCTTACGAAGGGTTATGGTGGAAACCCCCCCTCGGGCCGGTCCGTATCCCCCCCCACGGACCGGCCCGTTTTTTCATGGGCCCGCCGAGCGGAGCCCATGACCCCCGAAGCCCTCCCCGCGAACCTCCGCGGACCCGCTCCGTGAGCGGCGCCGCGGCCCGGGTCAGCCCCGTCCGGCCCAGATGTTCGCGCCCGCGGTGTCCACCGCGAAGGTGTCGATCTCGTGGAGCTCCTCGGCCGACAGCGGCGCCCCGGAGAGCGCGGCGACGTTCTCCTCCAGCTGCCGCACGCTGGACGCGCCTATCAGCGCCGAGGTCATACGGCTGTCCCGCAGCACCCAGGTGAGTGCCAGCTGGGCGAGTGACTGGCCGCGCCGCCGGGCGATGTCGTTCAGCCCGTTGAGCCGGCGCAGCACTTCCTCGGAGAGCAGCCCCGGGTCCAGGGACTTGCCCTGGGTGGCACGCGAACCCTCCGGAATGCCGGTCAGGTACTTGTTCGTGAGCAGGCCCTGGGCGAGCGGCACGAAGGAGATGCAGCCCATCCCGGCCGTCTCCAGGGTGTCCAGCAGCCCGTCGTCCTCGATCCAGCGGTTGATCATCGAGTAGGACGGCTGGTGGATCAGGGCCGGTACGCCCATCTCCCTGAGCAGCCGGGCGGCCTCGGCGGTCTGCTCCGAGTTGTAGGAGGACACCCCCACGTACAGGGCCTTGCCCTGCTGGACGGCGGAGGCCAGCGCCCCCATCGTCTCCTCCAGCGGGGTGTCCGGGTCGAAGCGGTGGGAGTAGAAGATGTCGACGTAGTCGAGCCCCATCCGCCGCAGCGACGCGTCCAGCGACGACAGCAGGTACTTGCGGGAACCCCATTCGCCGTACGGGCCCGGGTGCATGTCGTAGCCGGCCTTGGTGGAGATGACCAGCTCGTCCCGGTAGGGAGCGAAGTCCTGGCGGAGCATCGTGCCGAAGTTGAGCTCGGCGGAACCGGGCGGCGGGCCGTAGTTGTTCGCCAGGTCGAAATGGGTCACACCGAGATCGAAGGCGCGGCGCAGGATCGCCCGCTGGGAATCCAGGGTGCGGTCGTCGCCGAAGTTGTGCCAGAGGCCGAGGGAGACGGCCGGGAGCTTGAGACCGCTACGGCCGCTGCGGCGGTACTCCATGGAGTCGTAGCGCGAACCGGCTGCCCGGTAGAGAAGAGGAGAATCAGTCACGTTTCCCTCCTTATCACGGACTTGTGACAGGCCGGGTTGGGCCGCTGCGCCGCCTGAGCAGTAATGTGGCGACTCAGGGACTGCCACGGCGCGGCGGGGCGATGGACTCTGCGGAGTAGTGCGGTGATTCCCAGGAACGCCCCGGACCCCTGCATCGGGGCGGGCGGCCCCGCACGGAACCGAGAGGTGAACTCAGTGAACTTGCGCGACCTGGTGTACGGGCTCTACGCCCGCCGGGTGGAGGCCCGCCTCGACCACACCCAGGGGCCCAAGCACATCGGCGTCATCCTCGACGGCAACCGCCGCTGGGCGCGAGCGTCCGGCGGCACGGCCGCGCAGGGGCACCAGGCCGGTGCGGACAAGATCCAGGAACTGCTCGGCTGGTGCAGTGAGGCCGATGTGGAAGTCGTCACGCTCTGGCTGCTCTCCACGGACAACTTCGACCGGCCCGAGGCCGAGCTGACCCCGCTCCTGCGCATCATCGAGAACACCGTGCGCGACCTCGCGGCGGACGGGCGCTGGCGGGTCCACCACGTCGGCACGCTGGACCTGCTGCCCGCCGGCACCCAGACCGTCCTCAAGGAGGCCGAGCAGGCCACGGCCGACGTCGACGGGATACTGGTCAATGTCGCTGTCGGTTACGGCGGGCGCCAGGAGATCGCCGACGCGGTCCGCTCGTTGCTGCTGGAACACTCCGCCAAGGGGACGTCCTTCGAGGACCTGGCGGAGATCGTCTCCACCGACCTGATCTCCGAGCACCTCTACACCCGTGGCCAGCCCGACCCCGACCTGGTGATCCGTACCAGCGGTGAGCAGCGGCTGTCCGGGTTCATGCTCTGGCAGAGCGCGCACTCCGAGTACTACTTCTGCGAGGTCTTCTGGCCGGCCTTCCGCCGCGTCGACTTCCTGCGGGCCCTGCGCGACTACGCGGCCCGCCACCGCCGCTTCGGCGGCTGATCCCGCCGCCGCCGCGGCGGCGCTCCTGACCCGTTCGGCCCAGTGCCCGGGGAGTCACTTCCATTCCACCGTCCGGTGCGGAACGGCATGGCTTCGCGTGTTCGAGGGAATACCCCTGGCAGGTCGGCGTCCGATCTCCAGCCAGGTGGACGCCCTGTCCAAGTGAGCGGCATCAGTCCGCTCGCCCGGGAGGCCCTTTGCACCCGAAGGACCGTACACACAGTGCGGCCGACGCGGAGGGCCGGTGCTCGGCCCGTGCATCGGGGCCGCAGCCCGGTCCGTCCTCTCCCATTGGGATGCTCCGCGACGCCGTCGCACCCCAACCTCGTCCGAGGGGGTACGTCCTTCCGTGGTGACCAGCACAAAGCGCCGCTTGTCCGACAGGCGCACCTACGTTCTCGACACCAGCGTCCTGCTGGCCGATCCGAACGCCCTGGCCCGGTTCGACGAGCACGAAGTCGTGCTCCCGATCGTCGTGGTCACGGAACTCGAGGCCAAACGGCACCACCCGGAGCTGGGGTACTTCGCCCGGAAGGCGCTGCGCCTGCTGGACGATTTCCGGACCCGCTACGGCCGGCTGGATGCCCCGCTCCCGCTCGGCGATCTGGGCGGGACCCTGCGCGTCGAGCTCAACCACTCCGACCCCGGAGTGCTGCCCGCCGGCTACCGGTTGGGTGACAACGACTCACGGATCCTCGCGGTCGCCCGCAACCTCCAGGCCGAGGGGTACGACGTCACGGTCGTCTCCAAGGACCTGCCGCTGCGGATCAAGGCCTCCTCGGTCGGGCTCCTCGCCGAGGAGTACCGCGCCGAACTCGCCATCACCGACTCCGGCTGGACGGGCATGTCCGAACTGCCCCTCGCCGCCGAACAGGTGGATCTGCTCTACAGCGAGGAGACCCTGTATGTCCCCGAGGCCGCCGATCTGCCCGTGCACACCGGACTGGTCCTCCAGTCCGAGCGCGGCAAGGCGCTCGGCCGGGTCACCGGCGAGGGCAATGTCCGGCTGGTCCGCGGTGACCGGGAGGTCTTCGGCATCCGCGGCCGCAGCGCCGAGCAGCGCATCGCGCTCGACCTCCTGCTCGACCAGGAGGTCGGCATCGTGTCGCTGGGCGGCAGGGCCGGCACGGGAAAGTCGGCGCTGGCACTCTGCGCCGGGCTCGAAGCCGTCCTGGAGCGCCGGCAGCACCGGAAGGTGATGGTCTTCCGCCCGCTGTACGCGGTCGGCGGGCAGGAGCTGGGCTACCTCCCCGGCACCGAGGCCGAGAAGATGAGCCCCTGGGCGCAGGCCGTCTTCGACACGCTCTCCGCGGTCGCCGGACGCGAGGTGATCGAGGAGGTGCTGGGGCGCGGCATGCTGGAGATCCTGCCGCTCACCCATATCCGGGGCCGCTCGCTCCATGACGCCTTCGTGATCGTCGACGAGGCGCAGTCACTGGAACGGAACGTCCTTCTGACCGTGTTGTCCCGGATCGGGGCGAATTCCCGGGTGGTGCTCACGCATGACGTGGCCCAGCGGGACAACCTCAGGGTCGGCCGGTACGACGGAGTCGTCGCCGTGATCGAGAAGCTGAAGGGTCATCCGCTCTTCGCGCATGTCACGCTCACCCGCTCCGAGCGTTCGCGGATCGCCGCACTGGTGACCGAAATGTTGGAGGACGGGCACATCTGAACCGGAATGTGACCGTAGTGCCGCCCGGCGAGCGAAGAAGCTTAGCCGGGCGGCGCCGTGTTGTGGCGGCACCTTCGCAAAACATCTGCTCCAAACGTGGTGTGAGCTTTCCCACGCAACCGGGAATTGCTTCCCGGCGTGCCGTTCCGGCAGAGTCTTGCTTCCGTCAGGCCCCGCATACGGCACACCCGCACCTCCCGAGGTGCCACGCACCACACAACTCAACAACCGTCGGCCGTATGCCGCCCGCGAGTACCACGCGGCACTTCCTCCGGGGAGTTGCCCACCGGGCCCGCGCCTCCCGTGACCCAAGCAGTAGGGAGGCCAGTGTCAGGGGCACGATTGCGTCCGCGAGGTCACCTAAGCGGGCGCTGCTGGAAGGACACCGTGTGAGCCGGATCTCGGTCCGGGGGTTCGCCGTGGCATCAGCCACTGCGGTCACCACCGTCGGCGCCGTCGTAGGCGTCGCCTCGGGCAGCACTCCCGCTGCCGACGACAACTTCGAGGCGACTGCAGCCGACACGACGCTTCTCGCCGACATCCCCGCGGGCCAGCAGGCCCAGGTGCAGACCGCCTCGCTGACGCAGCAGGCCGACGCCCAGGCATCCGCGGCCGACGCGGCGGCGAAGAAGTCCGCCGAGGAATCGGCCCGCATCCAGGCCGCCAAGGACGCCAAGACGAAGAAGCAGGCGGCCGAGGACAAGCTGAAGCAGGAGCGTGAGGCCAAGAAGGCCGCCGAGCGCGCCAGCCGTTCCGAGGTCCGCAGCGCTGCCACGTTCGCCACGCAGAGTTCGTACACCGTGGCCGAGGTCCAGGCGATGGCACGTCAGATGGTGCCTGCCGACCAGTTCCAGTGCTTCAGCAACATCGTGAACCACGAGTCCAGCTGGAACTACCGGGCGACCAACGCGTCTTCCGGCGCCTATGGCCTCGTCCAGGCACTGCCCGGCTCGAAGATGGCCTCCGCCGGCGCCGACTGGCAGACCAACCCGGCCACCCAGATCAAGTGGGGCCTCAGCTACATGGACGGCCGTTACGGCAGCCCGTGCGGCGCCTGGTCCTTCTGGCAGGCCAACAGCTGGTACTAGAACCGGCTTCCGGTTCAGGTCCCCGTTTTTCTGAGCCTGCACCGTCCTTCGGACGCTGTTGGCCGACTCCGCCCCGCTGGATGTGATCCAGCGGGGCGGAGTGCTGGGCGCCACCATGTTGTCGTGCCGGGGCACAGGGGAGCGCGGCCGGCTCCTGGCGTTCGCCGCGGCCTCCGCCGCCTCGCGCGACATCCGATTCGCCTGAGACCCGGAGCGGCTGAGCGGCTCAGTCCTTGGCGGCGGTACGACGCGCGCGACGGACGGCGGCCGACGTCCTCGCCACCAGGGCGAGGGCCCCGAGCAAGAGGCACGGTCCGGCTGCGATCCGGAGCGCGAGCATTCCGTCATCGGGCACGCCCGCCAGTCCCATGACCGCCGGAGCGAGGCCGCTCGCATAGATCGCGCATGCGGCCACCCCGCGTGCTCTGGCGGCTCGGACGCTCCTGTCGCCGACCCAGCGGGGTGACCATCCGCGCAGTGACGCGATGGCGAGTGGAAGCAGGACCGCCGTGTACGCCGCGATCCAGACCCAGTAGAACGTCACGGTTCACCCTCTCTCGGTGGAGCCTGGAACGGGTTTCAGGCAGGGCTGCCGCCCGCGGGGTTTCCTGCGGGCTCGGCGCCGACTGCGCGTCGGTCAGGGCATGTTAGGCCCCTCGGGAACAGCAGGTGAAGCGGTCCTGCCCGCCGTACGCGATCACCGGTCCGTACCGGTCTCTGTTCCAACAGGGCGGTGTCGGCGGGTGGTTCGGACGTGGATGTTCCGGTGGAGCCCACGCGGCCGCCGAGCCGCCCGTGACGGGCAGCTGCCCGCCACGGGCGCACAGAGCCGAAATCCCGTCGCCGCGCCCGCCCGCGACTCGTCAACGGCGTTCGTCCTTCGGTCAGGGGCTTCGCGCGTGTACGGTCGTACGGCTGGTCGAGGGAGCGGCGGGGAGAGAAGAGGGGGGAAGAGCGATCATGTCGAGACTTCCGGGGTGGCTCGGCCGCCTGGGCATCGAACTGGCCGAACTCGGCGAGCGGCTGGAACAGCGCAGGGCCGAGGCGGAAGGGGCCGAGGGGGTCGACGCCGCGCCGATCGAACCGCCGGAACTCGCCGTCGCACCCGCAGGGGACATATCTGCCGAGGCGAGCAGCCCCGGCGCCGCGGCCGGCCGGGTGCCGCCTCCTCCCGCGTACGCCCCCGCGGTGGCGGCCCGGCCCGATCCGGTCGCGGTGATCCCCTGGGGCATGCGCGTCGCGGCCGAAGCGGGCTGGCGGCTGCTCGTCCTGGCGGGCACCCTCTGGGTGCTGATGCGGGTCATCAGCGCCGTGCAACTGGTGGTTCTGGCCTTCGCCGCCGCGCTGCTCGTCACCGCTCTGCTGCAGCCGACCGTCGCCCGGCTGCGCCGGCACGGTCTGCCGCGCGGACTGGCCACCGCGATAACGGCGATCCTGGGTTTCGTCGTCATGGGCCTGGTCGGCTGGTTCGTCGTCTGGCAGGTCATGGACAACCTCGACACCCTCTCCGACAAGGTGCGGGCGGGTATCGAAGACCTGAAGAACTGGCTGCTCGACAGCCCCTTCCATGTCACCGAGCAGCAGATCAACGATGTCGCCAAGAGCCTCAGCGACACGATCGGCACCAACACCGAGCAGATAACCTCCGCCGGACTGCAGGGCGTCACGGTGATGGCGGAGTTCCTCACCGGGGCACTGCTAGCGATGTTCTCGACGCTCTTCCTGCTGTACGACGGGAAGCGCATCTGGCACTGGGTGCTGAGGCTGGTGCCCGCGCAGGCCCGGCCGGGCGTCGCGGGTGCCGGGCCGCGCGCCTGGCGGACCCTGACCGCCTATGTGCGGGGCACCGTCGTCGTCGCACTGATCGACGCGATCTTCATCGGGCTCGGGATCTGGTTCCTGCACGTACCGATGGCGGTGCCGCTCGCCGTCTTCATCTTCCTCTTCGCGTTCATCCCGCTGGTCGGTGCGGTGATCTCCGGAGCACTCGCGGTGGTCGTCGCACTCGTCACCGAGGGGGTGTTCACCGCGCTGATGGTGCTGGTGGTGGTGCTGGCCGTGCAGCAGATCGAAGGCCATGTGCTGCAGCCGTTCATCCTGGGGCGCGCGGTACGTGTGCATCCGCTCGCCGTGGTGCTCTCCGTGGCCGCGGGCGGCATGATCGCGGGCATCGGCGGCGCGGTCGTCGCGGTACCGCTGGTCGCGGTCACCAACACCGTGGTCGGCTATCTGCGGTCGTACGGGCAGGAGGAGGCACTGCGGCAGGCTCCGCCCCCGCACGGGGCGACCGCGGTCGACGTCGCGCCGACGCCCGCTCCGGGATCACCGCCCGAGCACATAGACCTCGGTGACGACCCGGTCGGCGATGGCGGGAAGACCATGTGAACGTAAGAGGGGCCCCACGGACGGTCGGTCGGTCGATCGTCCACGGGGCCCCTCTCGTACCAGGGGTACCGCTGGTCCTACTCGGCGAGTACGGCCTCGGCTTCGAGGGTCACGCCGACCGCCTGGATCACCGAGGCGATCTTGACGGCTTCCTGGATGGTCTCGCGCTCCACGCCGGCCTTGCGCAGCACCTGCTCGTGGGAGTCGAGGCACTGGCCGCAGCCGTTGATCGCGGAGACCGCGAGCGACCACAGTTCGAAGTCGACCTTCTCCACACCGGGCTTGCCGATGACGTTCATCCGCAGACCCGCACGGAGCGTCCCGTACTCGGGGTCCGACAGCAGGTGCCGGGTCCGGTAGAAGACGTTGTTCATCGCCATGATGGCGGCGGCGGCCTTCGCGGCGGTGTACGCCTCCGCGGAGAGGTTGGCCTTCGCCTCCGGCTCCAGCTCGCGGAGCACCTTCGGCGAGCGCGAGGCGATCGCGCAGGCGAGGACGGTGCCCCACAGCTGCTGCTGGGGGAGCTCGCTGTTCCCGATGACCGAACCCAGGTTCAGCTTCAGGTCCTTGGCGAAGTCCGGGACGGCGGCCTTCAGTTCGTCGAGTGCCATGGTTCTGTCAGCTCACTCGCCCGAGAGGAGGGCGACCGGGTCGAGGGTGTTCTCGCCCTTGGTCCAGTTGCAGGGGCACAGCTCGTCGGTCTGCAGGGCGTCCAGGACCCGGAGGACCTCCTTGGGGTTACGGCCCACGGAACCGGCGGTCACCATCGTGAACTGGATCTCGTTGTTCTGGTCGACGATGAAGACGGCGCGCTGGGCGAAGCCGTCCTCGCCCTCGATGCCGAGGTCACGCATGAGCTCGTGCTTCGAGTCGGCCATCATCGGGAAGGGCAGGTCGGTCAGGTCCGGGTGGTCCTTGCGCCAGGCGTGGTGCACGAACTCGGAGTCGCCGGAGAAGCCGAGGATCTGGGCGTCACGGTCGGCGAACTCTTCGTTCAGCTTGCCGAAAGCGGCGATCTCGGTGGGGCACACGAAGGTGAAGTCCTTCGGCCACGCGAAGACGATCTTCCACTTGCCCTCGTAGGTCTTGTGGTTGATCTGCTCGAACTCCTTGCCGCTCTCCAGCGAGACACAGGCAGTGAGGTCGAACTCCGGGAACTTGTCACCGACAGTGAGCACAGGCTCTCCTTGCAGCGTAGGAATTCCCTTTTGGGGGAGTTCCTGAGGGTTGGACTGCCCCCACCTTGGCACAGAATGCATTGATAGCGGAAATAGCTACACTCGGTCGTGATGATCGGAGGTGCCTATCAGTGGCGCAGGGTAATCAGGGCAACCGGACCAAACAGCCCAGTCTGTCGCAGCTGCGCGCCTTCGCGGCCGTTGCCGAGCATCTGCACTTCCGGGACGCCGCGGCAGCCATCGGGATGAGCCAGCCGGCCCTCTCCGGAGCCGTGTCGGCGCTGGAGGAGGTCCTCGGCGTCCAGCTCATCGAGCGTACGACGCGCAAGGTGCTGCTCTCGCCGGCCGGGGAGCGGCTCGCGGTCCGGGCCCGGGTGGTGCTGGAGGCCGTGGCCGAGCTGATGGAGGAGGCCGAGGCGGTCCGGGCGCCCTTCACCGGAGTGCTCAGGCTCGGGGTGATCCCGACCGTCGCGCCGTATCTGCTGCCGACCGTGCTGCGGCTGGTCCACGAGCTCTACCCGGAACTCGACCTCCAGGTGCACGAGGAACAGACCTCCTCGCTGCTGGAGGGGCTGGCTGCCGGGAGGCTGGACCTGCTGCTGCTCGCGGTGCCGCTCGGAGTGCCGGGGGTGAGCGAACTCCCGCTCTTCGACGAGGACTTCGTCCTGGTGATGGAGCGTGACCACTGGCTGGGCGGCCGCATCGACATCCCGCGCGAGGCGCTGCGCGAGCTGCCGCTGCTGTTGCTCGACGAGGGGCACTGCCTGCGCGACCAGGCGCTCGACATCTGCCGGGAAGCCGGACGTACCGAGGGCGCGCCGGTCACCACGACCGCGGCCGGGCTCTCCACGCTGGTGCAGTTGGTCGCCGGTGGGCTCGGGGTGACGCTGCTGCCGCGTACCGCGCTGACGGTCGAGACCGGCCGTAACAATGCGCTGGCCACCGGGTACTTCGCGGACCCCGCCCCCTCGCGCCGGGTGGCGCTGGCGATGCGGACGGGAGCGGCGCGGCACGAGGAGTTCGAGGAGCTCGCGGCGGCGCTCAGGGGGGCGATGGCGGCGTTGCCGGTACGGGTGACGGCGGGCGGGTGACGAGGACCGCGCGCCGGGGCACGACCCGAAAGGGCCGCACCCCGGACGCTGTGACCGCGTCACTCCGTGCGCAGGCCGTCCGGGCGCATCATCCGCCACAGCGGCGGCAGCGAGACCAGGGTGACCAGCAGGATGAGTGCCGCGCCCGCCCCCATCAGGGGCACGAACGACCACCACTCGGTGACCTTCTTGTCGATCATCCAGACCAGCACCGCACCCAGCCCGAGGCCGCCCGCGACGGCCACCGTCAGGCCGATGACCACGGGCACGGCGGTCTGCCAGAGCACCGACCAGCCGAGCGTGGTCCGCCGGGTGCCGAAGGCGACCAGTACCGACAACAGGCGCCTGCGTTCCCGGAGTTGTTCCAGCTGGGCGACCAGCATGGCGGCGGCGATCAGCAGCAGGGTCGCGGTCGCGCCGACCCGGAGACCGGTCTGCACACTCGCGTACTGGCTGTCGCGGGCCACCGAGGTGAGGGTCGCTACCCGCATGCCGGGGTCGATCCGGGCGGCTGCGTTCCGCACGTACTCGCCGACGTCCTCGACGCTCTCGTCGACCCGGATCTGCGCCTTGGTCTGTGCGTGCGGCAGGGTGGCCGGGTCGATCGCGCCGGCCGTCGCCATGACGCCCCAGTGCTCCTCACCCATGGGATCCGGTCGGGAGGAGACGGTCGGAGTGTCGGCGGGCAGGGTCCACAGCTTCGACTTCTCGCCGGGTTCCGATCCCATCGCGTAGTTGAGTTCGAGCACCTTGCCCTTGCGGGCAGCCTTGTCCGTCCAGTCGGCCATCTCCTTGTCCTGGGGGTGGACGACGAACACGTCGCCCTCCTCGCAGGAGCCGATCCGGGCGATCTCGCGCAGGGTCGGGCAGTCGCCGATGGTCAGCGAGGTGGTGGGCTGGACCTCGTCCTCCCCGTAGGTGCCCGGCTTGACGGCGTACGACTCGACCGTGCCGATGACCGCCTCCACCCCCTTGACGGCCCGGAACTCCTTGATGGTCCGGGTGGCCGCCTCGCCGGTCACGTTCTCGGAGAACGTGTAGAACTGGGCCCGCTTCGGGTCCTGCCCCGTCATCCGGTTGAACTCGTCGCCCATCGCGGCGAACAGCATCTGCAGGGCCACCGCGCCCGCCACCGCGACCGTGATGCCGCTGACCGCACGGGAGGCCGCCCCGCTGCTCAGCTGGAGCCTGCGGGTGGCGAGCTGCCAGGGCACCGGGCCTCCGTGCAGCCGGTTCACGCACGCCTCGACCAGCCAGGGCAGCAGCAGGGCGAGCCCGACCAGGACGAGTACGGCGCCGGCCGCGATCGGGTACGGATTGACCGGGGTGAACTCGTCGACCTTTCCGGTCAGCGCCAGCACCACCAGTCCCGCGACCGGCAGCAGCAGCCGCCACCAGAGCCGACGCCTGCGGCTGCCGCTGTTGCGTACGACGCCGAGCGGTTCGATCACCACCGAGCGCAGGGCGATCAGCGTGACGAGCACCGCGGCCACCGGAACGGCGACGGCGATCAGCGTGGCCAGCAGGGGATCGGGGACCAGGTCCGACGGGAAGGCGCTGACGTCCCACACCACGACGGAGCCCACGAACCGGCGCCCCAGCAGGAAGAGCACCAGGCCGGTCAGCAGCCCGAGCACCGCGCCGAAGAACGCCTCGCCGGCCGCGATCCGGCGGGTCGTCCCGATGTCCGTACCGACCAGGCGCAGTGCGGCGAGCCTGCGGTCGCGGCGGTCCCCGCCCAGGCGCACGGCCGTCGCGATGAAGATCGCGACCGGTACCAGCAGCACCACGCAGATCATGATGATCAGCACGATGAGGATCGGCGGCATCTCCTTGCCCGGACCAAAATCGCCGTAACCGGCGATCCGGTGACCGCCGTTCGCGGGGGTCAGGGTGTCGCTGCCCACGTAGAAGAGCAGCTCGTTCGGGGAGATCAGGCCCTCGTCGGCGACCGTGCCGGTGATCCGGTACGGCAGCCGTTCCCTGAGCAGGCTGCCCTCGGAGGAGCCGAGCAGTTCCTTCAGGGCGGGGGAGACCACCATCTCGCCCGCGCCGGGGAAGTGCGCCACGCCCGGCGGGACGGCGGGGTGGGAGCCGTCGGCGCGCATCAGGTAGCCGCCGATGACGCGGCCGCGGTACTCGGTCTCCGCGTCGATGCGGAGCACCGAGGTGTCCGACTTCTCGGCCGAGGCGTCGGGCGATTCGGAGATCTTGGTCTCGGTGCGGGCCTGCTCGCGTGCGGAACGCTGGTCGAGCAGGTGCGGTACGGAGGCGGCGGTCAGCAGCAGCGCCACGCCCAGGCCGACACCGACGGCGGTCAGCAGGGTGCGGATCCAGCCCTCGCGTCCGCCGGCGACGGCGAACCGGATGCCCAGGCCGAGATCGCGCAGCAGGCCGGGGACGCGGGTGGGCCGGGGAGGCCGGGGCGGTGCGTCGGCCGGGACACCGGCCGGGGCGTTGTGGTCGAGCAGGGTCATCCGATGCGCTCCAGGTCGCGGACCCGGCCGTCGCGCACGGTGATGTCACGGTCGGAGTACGCGGCGACCCGGGCCTCGTGGGTCACCAGGACGACGGCGACGTTCTCGGACCTGGCCGCCTCGGTGAGCAGCTCCATGACCCGCTCGCCGTTGAGGGAGTCCAGGGCGCCGGTCGGCTCGTCGGCGAAGATCACCTTCGGGGACGAGGCCAGCGCACGGGCCACGGCGACGCGCTGGCCCTGGCCGCCGGAGACCTCGCCGGGGCGCTTGGCCGCGGTGTCCTCGACCTCCAGGCGCTCCATCCAGTGGCGGGCGGTGCGCTCGGCGTCCTTGCGCCGGGCGCCGCTCAGGCGCAGCGGCAGGGCGACGTTCTCCACGCAGGTCAGTTCGGGGACGAGCTGGCCGAACTGGAAGACGAAGCCGAAGTCGGCGCGGCGCAGGGCGCTGCGTTCGGCGTCCGGCATCGCGGAGAGCTCGCGGCCGGCGTAGGTGATGGTGCCCTGGTCGGGCACGACGATTCCGGCGAGGCAGTGCAGCAGGGTCGACTTGCCGGAGCCGGAGGGGCCCATGACGGCGACGACCTCGCCGGGGTGGATGGAGAACGAGGCGCCGTCGAGCGCCGGTGTGGCGCCGTACGACTTGTACAGACTCTCGGCGCTCAGCAGGGAGCCGGCGGGGGTCATCCGGTCACCTCCGCGGCGAGTCGGTCCAGTCGGGCGGCGGTCAGTTCCAGCCAGCGCAGGTCGGCTTCGAGATGGAAGAGTGCGTGGTCGCAGATCAGCTGGTCGGCGATGTCGCCCTTGCGCTTGCGGTCGGTGAGGATCCGCATGAGCCGCAGGTGCTCGGCGCGCTGGGTGTCCAGCAGGGCTTCGGCGCTGCGGCCGGTGAGCAGGGCCAGCACGACCTTGGTGTAGAGCGTCGACTGGAGGTAGGGCTCGGGCTTCTCCGGCTGGGTGAGCCAGGTGGCGACATCGGTGATGCCCGCCTCGGTGATGGCGTACCGCTTGCGCTCGGGGCCGCCGCCGCTCTCGATGCCGTCGACCTCGACGAGGCCGTTCTTCAGGAGCCGGGACATGGTCGAGTAGACCTGGCCGTAGTGCAGGGGGCGGTCGTGACCGAACTTCTCGTCGAACGTGCGCTTGAGGTCGTAGCCGTGGCGCGGGCCGGACTCCAGGAGTCCGAGCAGGGTGTGGCCGATAGACATGCGGAGCACTGTACACGGTGTGTATACATCTGGTGTATACCCGGGGGTGCGGAGTCGCTCGGCCCTTCCGGTCGTGGCCGGTCCGGGGGCCCGAAACGGGCCCCCGGGGGGTCACTACGCCTTCGGCGGGCGGCCCCGGCGCGGGATCGGGCGGGCCGTGCCGGGCAGGCGGCCCGCCTCCGCCAGCGCCCTGCGCAGCAGGAACTCGATCTGGGCGTTCGCGCTGCGCAGCTCGTCGGAGGCCCAGCGGGCCAGGGCGTCGTGCACCGCGGGATCCAGCCGCAGCAGCATCTGTTTGCGCTGCGGTGGGCGGCTGCGCCCGGGGGTCTCTTCCGTCACTGGTACAGAGTGCCCGTGTTGAGCACCGGCTGTGCCGCACGGTCACCGCACAGGACCACCATCAGATTGCTGACCATGGCGGCCTTCCGCTCCGCGTCCAGCTCGACGATGTCCTGCTCGGCGATCCGGGTCAGCGCCATCTCGACCATGCCGACCGCTCCCTCGACGATCTGCTGCCGGGCCGCCACCACCGCACCGGCCTGCTGGCGCTGGAGCATCGCGGAGGCGATCTCGGGGGCGTACGCGAGGTGGCTGAAGCGCGACTCGATGATCCGTACCCCGGCGGCCTGCACCCGGGCGGTGAGCTCCATGGCCAGCTTCTCGGTGATCTCCTCCGCGTTGCCGCGCAGGGAGAGGCCGCCCTCCTCGTGGGCGTCGTACGGGTACTCGATCGCGATGTGCCGGACGGCCGCCTCGGTCTGGGTGGCGACGAACTCCAGGAAGTCGTCGACCTCGAAGAGCGCCTGTGCGGTGTCCTCGACCTTCCAGACGACGATCGCGGCGAGCTCGATCGGGTTGCCGTAGGCGTCGTTGACCTTCAGGACCGCGGTCTCGTGGTTGCGGACCCGGGTGGAGATCCTGCGGCTGCTGGTGAACGGGTTGATCCAGCGCAGCCCGTCGGTACGGATCGTGCCGACATACCGGCCGAAGAGCTGGATCACCCGCGCCTCGCCCGGTGCGACCATCTTCACACCCGTCATGCAGAAGAACGAGGCGATGGCGAGCAGGATCCCGAGGACGAGGACCGGGATGCCCAGTCCGTCGTTCCCGTTCGACTCGGCGACGCCGCCGGCGATCGCGAGACCGATGCCGGCGATCACTCCGAGCACGGTCAGCAGCAGGCCGAGGCCGCCCGGAATGCTGTGTGCCGTCACCTCCCTCACCTGTGGTTCGGGCATCTCGGGAGCGTCGGGTGTGAGGTCTGCGGACAGGGTGGACACGGTGTGCGGGCTGCCGGTGCCGGGCATGGGATCCCCCGTTTCGAGAGTGTGGAGCGGTGCGGATCGGTGCTAGCAATGTGATTACACATTATGTGAATTCGCAACCCTGGCGGCTTCCCGAGAGTCGGTTCCCTAGAGAGTGGGTGCTGATTGTCACGTCCGGAAAAGACCACATCGCTTGCTTTTGGACCGTGCTGACGGTGTTAGCTGGCTGAGCTGATCTGGTCGAGCAGAGAAACAGGAGCGACACGGCGATGGGTCGAGCGGATGCGCGGCGGGCCGCGAAGAGCGGCGGCATACGCAGGCTCTTCACCTGGCGGAAGCTGGTGGGCGCGTTCTTCGGGTTCTGCCTGCTGATCATGGGCGCCTTCGTGGCCCTGTATCTGTACGTGGACATACCGAAGGCCAACGCCCTGGCCGAGCGGCAGAGCAACGTCTACCAGTACAGCGACGGGACCCTGTTGACCCGCACCGGCAACGGGGTCAACCGCCAGATCGTGGACCTCGCCGAGGTACCCAAGGAGGTGCAGCACACCTTCGTCGCCGCCGAGAACAAGACGTTCTACAAGGACAAGGGCGTCGACCTGAAGGGCACCGCCCGCGGCCTGCTCAACACGGTCTCCGGCAAGGGCAAGCAGGGTGGCTCGACCATCACCCAGCAGTACGTGAAGAACTACTACCTGACCCAGGACCCGACGGTCAGCCGCAAGCTCAAGGAACTGGTGATCTCGCTCAAGATCGACCAGCGCATGAGCAAGAGCGAGATCCTCGCCGGGTACATCAACACCGCGTACTACGGACGCGGCGCGAGCGGCATCCAGGCCGCCGCGCAGGCCTACTACGGCGTCGACGCCAAGGACCTGAACGTCTCCCAGGGCGCCTATCTGGCCGCCCTGCTCCAGGCTCCCAGCCAGTACGACTGGGCCACCGCCACGGCGACCGGCAAGAAGCTCGTCAAGGAACGCTGGGGCTACACGCTCGACAACATGGTCGAGATGCACTGGCTCGACCAGGCCGAGCGCGACACCCTGAAGTTCCCCGTCCCGGACAAGCCCAAGCCCGCCCGCGGCCTGGAGGGCCAGACCGGCTACCTCGTCGAGGCCGCCAACAAGGAGCTGGACAAGCAGGGCGTCACCGACGACATGCGGCAGGCCGGCGGCTGGACCTTCACCCTCACCATCGACAAGAAGCGGCAGCAGCAACTGGAGCAGGCGGTCGACAACCAGCTGGAGTCCCGGCTCGACCGCGAGGGCAACAAGGTCGACGCGACCGTCCAGGCGGGTGCCACCTCCGTCGACCCGAAGACCGGCGCGGTCGCCGCGCTCTACGGCGGTGTGGACTACGTCAAGCACTACATATCCAACGCCACGCGCCAGGACTACCAGCCCGCCTCCACCTTCAAGCCGCTGGTGCTGGCCTCCGCGCTGGAGAACGGGGCGAAGACCCAGGACGGCGACCGGATCGGCGTCAACACCCGGTACGACGGCACCAGCAAGCGGCCCGTCGTGGGCAGCGACACCCCGTTCGCCCCGGAGAACGAGGACGACCAGAGCTACGGCAGCGTCACCGTGCAGACCGCGATGAACAAGTCGATCAACTCGGTCTTCGCGCAGATGGTGGTCGACGTCGGCCCGTCCGCGGTGAAGAAGACCGCGCTGGCGCTCGGCGTACCGGACAAGAACTTCCCCGAGCGCCCCGCCATCACGCTCGGCACCATGAACGCCTCGACCTGGGACATGGCGGGCGTGTACGCCACGCTCGACAACCACGGCAAGAAGGTCACCCCGTTCATCGTGAAGTCCGCCAAGAACCGCGACCGAACGGTCGATCCGGTCGAGGGCATCGGCGACCAGGTGATCAGCCGCAAATCCGCCGACACCGTGACCTCCGTCCTCCGGGGCGTCGTGGACAGCGGCTCCGGCCGGGCGGCCAACACCACGGCCTACGACGCGGCCGGCAAGACGGGCACCTCCGAGAACAACAAGTCCGCCCTGTTCGCCGGCTACACCCCGGAGCTCGCCACGGTCGTGGCGCTCTTCGGTGAATCGCCCAAGGAGGGCGGCGGCCAGGTCAGCCTGACCGGCACCGCCAACTCCGGCCGGGCCAACGGTGGCGGCTTCCCGGCGCAGATCTGGGCGGACTACACCCTTGCCGCACTGAACGGCGGCTCCGCGGCCCGGTTCGACCTGCAGAACGTCGAGCGGGGCGAGGTCTCCCTGCCGGCCAGCCCGTCGACGAGCCCCTCGGCGTCGCAGAGCCCCGACCCGGAGCCTTCCTCGTCGTCCGTGCAGCCGTCTCAGAGCCCGGTCGAGACACCCGGCGACGCGACCAGCGAGCCGCCCGTCGAGGAGCCGAGCCAGCCGGTGGAGCTGCCGAGCCAGTCCCCGGTGCTGCCCGGCGAGGGCAGCGGCACGGGGCGGCCGGGGAACAACGACGACGGCACCGCGTCGCAGCAGTGAGCACGTCGCAGCAGTGAGCACACAGGGGTCAGGGGCGGTGCCGGCCGGCACCGCCCCTGACCCCTGTGTCGCGCACGGCGTGGTCAGCCGCCGTTGACCTTCTTGGCGACCCGGTCGCCCAGGTCCTTGTCCACGTTGCGCCAGTACTGCAGCGCCCGCTCCAGGACCGGGGCGCTCACACCGTCCAGCAGATGGCCGGAAATGTTCGACACCAGCCGCTCGCGTGCCGCGTCGTCGAGGACCTTGCGGACCATCGTGCCCGCCTGACCCCAGTCGTCGTCCTCGCTGTGCAGCTTGTACGCCTCGTGCACCATCTCGCCCGCCGTCGCCCAGCCCGCCGGGTCACCGAAGCGCGTGGTGTCGGCGGCCGGACCACCGTACGAGTTCGGTGCGTAGACCGCTCCGGTACGCGTCGGCTCGTACCGCATGGGGCCGTCCTTCGCGTACGAGTTACGGCCGAACCGCGGCCGGTTCGGGGGCAGTTGCGCGTAGTTCGGGCCGATCCGGTACCGGTGGGTGTCCGGATACGAGAAGAGCCGGCCGAGCAGCATCTTGTCGGGCGACGGACCGATGCCGGGCACCAGGTTCGACGGCTCGAAGGACGCCTGCTCGATGTGGACGAAGAAGTCCTCCGGGTTCTCGTCGAGCGTCATCCGCCCGACCTCGATCTCCGGATAGTCCCCGTGCGGCCACACCTTCGTGAGGTCGAAGGGGTTGAACCGGTAGTCCGGCGCGTCCTCGAACGGCATGATCTGGACATACAGCGTCCAGCTCGGGTGATCACCTCGCTCGATCGATTCGTGCAGGTCCCGCCGGTGCACGTCGCCGTCGATGCCGGCCATCCGGTCGGCCTCGTCCTGCGTGTAGAAGTCGATGCCCTGGTCCGTCTTGAAGCGGTACTTGATCCAGAACCTCTCGCCTCCCGCGTTCACCCACATATAGGCGTGCGAGCTGTAGCCGTTCATGTGGCGGTACGTCTTCGGGATGCCGCGGTCACCCATCAGCCAGGTGACCATGTGGGCGGACTCGGGGGAGAGCGTCCAGAAGTCCCACTGCATGTTGTGATCGCGCACCGCACTGTCCGGGCGGCGCTTCTGCGAGCGGATGAAGTCCTGGAACTTCATCGGGTCGCGCACGAAGAAGATCGGCGTGTTGTTGCCGACCATGTCGTAGTTGCCGTGTTCCGTGTAGAACTTCAGCGCGAATCCGCGGGGGTCGCGCCAGGTGTCGGGGGATCCCTGCTCACCGGCGACCGTGGAGAAGCGGGCGAGCATGGCGGTCCGCTTGCCCGGTTGGAAGAGGTCGGCCTTGGTGAACTGGCTGATGTCGTTGGTCACCTCGAAGAAGCCGTAGGCGCCGGAGCCCTTGGCGTGGACCACTCGTTCCGGGACCCGTTCACGGTTGAACTGGGCCATCTTCTCGATGAGGTAGTGGTCCTGGAGCAGAATCGGACCGTCGGACCCGACAGTGAGCGAGTGTTCGTCGCTCTCCACCGGGATTCCGGCGTTGTTCGTCGTGTAGGGGGTGTTCCTGGTCTTCGATTCCTCGGGCACGAGCGTCCTCCCGTCGGTGGGGGTTTCGGTCAGGCCGTCTCGTTCACGACTGAAGTCAACTCCGCCGACAGGAGGTCGGCAACATTTGGCTACCGTCCGTGCAGGGCTCTTCTCACTACCAGCATTCAGCCCCGGGGCGGCATCTCGAACCAGACCACCTTGCCGGTCGAAAGGCGCGTCGCTCCCCAACGCCGGGCCAGCCGGTTCACCAGGAACAGGCCGCGGCCGCCCTCGTCCATGTCCCGGGCCCGGCGCTGCCGGGGCAACTGTGGCGCGTCGTCGCCGACCTCGCAGCGCAGGACGTCGGTGCGCAGCAACCGCAGGGTCACCGGCCGCTCCGCATAACGCACCGCATTGGTCACCACCTCACTGACCAGCAGCTCCACCGAATCGGAGAGATCGTCGAGCCCCCAGCGGCTCAGCGCCCGCCGGGCCAGCCTCCGGGCCCGGCCCGGAGCAGTCCCTTCCGGCTCCAGGTGCCAGAACGCGACGTCGCTCGGCGCGATCCCGTCGAACCGGGCGGCCAGCAGGGCGATGTCGTCGTCGCGGTCGCCCGGACCGAGCATGTCGAGCACGTCGTCGCAGAGGGCCTCCAGCGGCGGCGAATGGTCCGGTCCGGTGAGCCCGGCGGTGGTGGCGAGCCGTTCACGCAACTGCTCGATCCCGGTCCAGACATCCCGCAGCCGGGACTCCACCAGACCGTCGGTGTAGAGCAGCAGCGTGGCCCCCGCGGGCGCCTCCAGCTCGACGGCCTCGAAGTCCACACCCCCGACGCCGATCGGAGCGCCGGGCGGTACCCGCAGCACCTCCGCACGGCCGCCCAGGTGGAGCAGGACGGGCGGGGGATGCCCGGCATTGGCGATGGTGATGCGGTGCGCGACGGGGTCGTACACCGCGTACACGCAGGTCGCCATGCGGTCGGTGCCGAGCCGCTGCGCCTGCTCGTCGAGGTGGTGCAGCACCTCCTGCGGGGGCAGGTCGAGCCCGGCGAGGGTCTGCGCGGTGGTGCGCAGCTGGCCCATGATCGCCGCGGAGGTCATGGAGTGGCCCATGACGTCGCCGACGACCAGGGCGACCCGGCTCCCGGGCAGCGGGATCGCGTCGTACCAGTCACCGCCGACCCGGGCCGTCTCGGCGGCCGGGAGATAGCGGGACGCCAGCCGGACGCCGGTCGGCTGCGGCAGCGAGTCGGGCAGCATGGTGCGCTGCAGCTCGTCGGCGATATAGGCCTCGCGGCCGTACAGCATGGCCTTGTCGATGCCGAGCGCGGTGTGCGTCGCCAGCTGGGCGGCGACCAGCAGGTCGTTGGCCTCGAAGGGCTGCCGTTCGGTCCCGCGCAGGAACACGGCGGCGCCGATCACCCGCCGCCGGCCGCGCAGCGGGGCGAGGATCGCACGGTGTCCGGTGGGTGCGGACCGACCGGTGCCGAGCAGCTCCGGCAGCGCCGCACGGGCCGCGGCGGAATCGCCGAACACCGGCCGCACCCCGCGCAGCACCTCGGCGAGCGCGCCGCCCGAACGGACCTCGCACAGCTCGGCCGCCGGGGGCAGATCACCGTACGGATCGACGACGGGCAGCCGCAGCCGTTCGATCTCCGACGCGGGCTCGGTCTCCTCCTCGTTCAGCCGCAGCCGGTCGGACCGGCGCAGACGCAGGACGAACGGGGTGACCGGGCGCTCGTCGCCGACCGGGAGCGGGTCGCGGAGGTAGACGAGTATGGCGTCGGAGAACGTCGGCACGCTGGCCCGGCACAGCCCCAGCACGATCTCGTCCAGGTCTATGCCGCGGGCGATCCGCCGGGTGGCGGCCCCGACGAAACGCAGCCGGTCGCCCTCGCGACGGGCCGCTGTCTGCGGGTCCGGGCCGGCAGCGGCATGCGCCTCCGCCGTCGCAGCCGGCGGGGCCGCGGGAATCGCGCCCGGACCCGGCGCCGTGGCCGGGCCCGGGATCGCGGCGGCAGGGGAGGAGCTCGCCGCGGCATCCTGTTGCCGCGTCCGGGCGTGCTCCTGCGACCGGGCGGCGAGAGGCTGCCGGCCTTCGTGGGAGGTGGGGTGCTCCGTCACGCTTGGGATTCCGTCCGTCCGGGCCGGTTGTATGAGGCAATCACCTTGTGGGGCGCTACTCTGCCCCGGCGAGGGCGGCGATAACAACGGCTGTCACCACAGGCCCCCGGAAGAGGGGCCGAAACCGGCTGTTCGTTCCGTGGCCCGGTGACAACGTTTTTGGTGACGGGGCAGGCAACAGCGAACATGTCTCCACCCCCTCGTAGTGGCTCATACGGTTCATACGACTCATGCCGCTCATACAGCTCGCGCAGTGCGTGGTGCTCGTGGCGTGGTGCTCGTGGCGTCGTGCTCGTGCCATGACGTGCGGTCAGCTTCGGTGCCGCGCATGCAGGTTGGGTGACGCGGCCGTCCGGAGGACGATCCTACGGTTGCCCCCCTGGGGCGCATCAAGGGTCTCACGACGGCATGGGCGAGGGGGTATGGTCCCAGTCATCCGGAAGTGCCGGAACCGGCCAGAGCGGATCGGGCCGCCACCGTTCCCAGCCGTCCCGGAACGGCGCGCCCCAGTCGCGGATCACCTCGACGGCGGCGCGGCCCGCCTCCCGTACCCGCACCGCGGTCTGCGGGGTCATCAGACCGACCCGTTGCGCCTGGGCGAACTCGTCCTCGTCGCGCCAGACCCAACTGCGGTCCGGGTAGACGGAGATGTCGAGAAAGTGATCCTCGGAGTCGATGCCGCCCGCCCAGCGGGTGCGCGGTTCCTCCAGGTTCACGTACCAGCTGCGGAACCGCCAGCCCGGTTCCCAGAACAGCCAGACCGACCAGGGTTCACCAGGACGGGCGAGCTTCAGCACCCCGTTGCCCAGCCAGGGTGCGCGGGCGGTGGTGCGCGGTGCGGTGTACCGGGTGACGAGCGGCTCGTCGTGCACCTCGGTGCCGTCCGCCAGGATCGGCTTCACGCACTCGGTACCGGGCGCCACCCAGACGGCGAGCAGATCACCGGTGTCCTGGACGACGGTGACGGGGCGACAGATGTGGACCGGGCCCGCGGCGCGATCCGGTGCGGCGTCCTGCCGGGGCAGGACGTTGCCACGGTAGCGCCACAGGATCTGATCGCCCGGTGCCCAGTGCTCGATGTCTCCGGTACCTGCCATGGACAGATCTTAGAGCGGCCGGCTTCCGCTGACGGTGCCGCAGGTCACGGGCGGGTCATACGCAAGACGTCCAGTGCCTCGTCGAGTTGCTCCACGGTGAGGTCGCCGCGCTCGACGTACCCCGATTCCAGGACCACCTCGCGGATCGTCCTGCGTTCGGCGAGGGACTTCTTGGCCACCTTCGCCGCCTCCTCGTAGCCGATGTACTTGTTCAGCGGGGTGACGACCGAGGGCGAGGACTCGGCGTACTCCCTGGCCCGCTCCACATGCGCGGTGATCCCGTCGACCGTACGGTCCGCGAGCAGCCGGGAGACATGGGACAGCAGACGCACCGACTCCAGCAGGTTCTTCGCGATGACCGGAAGCATCACATTGAGCTCGAAGTTGCCTGCCGCGCCCGCGACGGCGACCGTCTGGTCGTTCCCCATCACCTGGGCCGCGACCATCAGCGCGGCCTCGGGAATGACCGGATTCACCTTCCCCGGCATGATCGACGAACCCGGCTGGAGGTCGGGAAGGCTGATCTCGGCCAGACCGGTGCGGGGCCCGGACGCCATCCAGCGCAGGTCGTTGCAGATCTTCGTGAGCGAGACGGCGATGGTACGGAGCTGGCCGGACGTCTCCACCAGACCGTCCCGCGCCCCCTGCGCCTCGAAGTGGTTCCGGGCCTCGGTGAGCGGCAGACCGGTGGCGTGGGCGACCTCGGCGATGACGGCGGCGGAGAAGCCGGGCGGGGTGTTGATGCCGGTGCCGACGGCCGTGCCGCCGAGCGGCAGCTCGGCGAGGCGGGGGAGGACGGCGCGCAGCCGCTCGATGCCGTACCTGATCTGCGCCGCGTAGCCGCCGAACTCCTGGCCCAGGGTGACGGGCGTCGCGTCCATCAGATGCGTGCGTCCCGACTTCACGACCTCCGCGAACTCGGCGGACTTACGCTCCAGGGACGCGGCCAGATGGTCCAGCGCCGGGATCAGGTCGTGGGTGACGGCCGCGGTCGCGGCGATGTGGATGGAGGACGGGAAGACGTCGTTGGACGACTGTGAGGCGTTGACGTGGTCGTTCGGGTGGACCTCGCGGCCCAGGCGTTCGGTGGCGAGGGTGGCGACGACCTCGTTGGTGTTCATGTTGGACGAGGTGCCGGACCCGGTCTGGAAGACATCGATGGGGAAGTGGGCGTCCCAGCGCCCTTCGGCCACCTCCTCGGCGGCCTCCTGCACGGCCCGCGCGATGTCCGGGTCGAGCACCTTCAGCTCGGCGTTCACCTTGGCCGCCGCCGCCTTGATCCGGGCCAGCGCCTCGATGTGGGCCCGCTCCAGGCGCTGCCCGGAGATCGGGAAGTTCTCCACCGCGCGCTGGGTCTGGGCCCGCCACCTGGCGCCGGCGGGCACCCTCACCTCGCCCATCGAGTCGTGCTCGATGCGGAATTCCGTACCGTCCCCGGGGGTCTGAGCGTCGGTCATGGAACAACCTCCTGAAAAAGTTGAGCAGTTGTCTTGTTCTGTCTGTTCCCAAGTCGTCTACCGACCAGTAAATACCGGGAGTAACCACATCCCGGGGAGGCGCAATGAGGCGCACCAGGCACAGACTTCGCTGTACGGTCGCGGCAGCCGCGGCCATGGCGGCCGCATGGGGCGGCACGGTCGCCGCAACAGGGCCGGCCGGAGCGGCTGAGCGGGCCGGTACCACCACTACCGCATCCACGCCCCTGTCACCCGAGCTGGAGGCCATCCGCGCCGCCGAGGCCACCCAGCTGTACGGCGACCCGGCCGAGCGTCCGCTCGCCGACCGCAAGACCGGGCTGATCTCGCTCGGCGACAGCGAGATCTCCGGCGAGGGCGTCGGCACCTACGAAGCGGGCACCGACGGCCCGGACAACTGGTGCCACCGCTCACCCGACTCCGCCATCCACCGCACCGGAATCCCGGCCGACGTCACGTACAACGTCTCCTGCTCCGGCGCGTACACCGGGAACATCGTGATCGGCGGATCCAAGCAGTACGCCGACGAACTGGTGCAGAGCGACAACCTCGCCATCAAGGCCCGCAACACACGCATCAAGATGATCGTGCTCGTCGCCGGCGCCAATGACGACCTCCAGTTCGGCCCGGTCATGACGGACTGCGTCGAGCGCTGGGTCCTCCTCCAGGGGGCGTGCCAGTCGAAGTACGAGAGCGGCTGGCAGGCGCGCGTCGACGGACTCGTCCCCAAGGTCGAGAAGACGGTGCGCGACCTGCGGACCGTCATGACCGACGCCGGATACGCCACCGACGACTACAAGCTCGTGGTCATGGGCTACCCGAGCCCCATCGGCCCGGACTTCTACGACAACCCCGACTTCCCGGGCAAGATCCCCGGCGGCTGTGCCGGATACGACTCCGACGCCGCCTGGGGCCGCAACGTCGCGGTCCCCGCCTTCGAACGCGGCATGCGCACCGCCGCCGCCGACACCGGGGCCGTCTACCTCGACAACTCCCGGCTCTTCCACGGCCACGAGGTCTGCAGCGAGAGCACCTGGGTCCGCGGTCTCTACATCGACCTCTCGCACTTCCCGCCGGACTCCAACTCGGTACGGCAGTCCTTCCACCCCAACGCCCGGGGCCACGCGGCCTTCGCCTCCTGCCTGACCCAGATCTACCAGTCGTCCCTGCGGGAGGCGAGCTGCGCCGATCCGGCGAGCACGGGACAGCCGGTGCTGCAGGCGGTGGCGTGGGACGACGTCTTCGAGCCACTGAGGAACGAGGCCACGGGCACCTGCCTGGACGCCCCCGCCTCGGTGACCCGCAACGGCACCGGGGTCACCGGCTGGGACTGCCACGGTGGCCGCAACCAGGGCTGGTGGCTCGACTCCGCGACGCAGAGCATCCACACGGAACTCAGCCACGACCGCTGCCTCGACGTCCCGGGCGCCGACTACAAGGCCGGTGCCGCACTCATCCTGTGGAACTGCTCGGGCGCGGCCAACCAGCAGTTCGTCGCCCGGTCGGGCACGCTGCGACCGGCTGCCGCGACCGGGCTGTGCCTGACTCTCGCGGGGGCCAAGGAGCCGCTGAGGCTGCAGAGCTGCGACGGCAGCGCGAACCAGCGGTTCGCCTGATTCCGGTCCGCGCAGACCTGATTCCGGTTCGCGCAGAAGGAAAGGGCGGGACGACCTGGTCGTCCCGCCCTGACCGGACCGGCCCCGGCCGTCCCGCCTTCCGGCCGGGCCGGCCAACCGGAAGGGTTCACGCCATCAGGCGAGACCCGGACCCCGCACCGGAATGCTGGTGAACGTCGGAGCCGGGGCGGGCTCGGTGAAGAAGTCGTTGCCCTTGTCGTCGACCACGATGAACGCCGGGAAGTCCTCGACCTCGATCTTCCACACCGCCTCCATGCCGAGCTCCTCGTACTCGACGACCTCGACCTTCTTGATGCAGTCCTGCGCCAGGCGCGCCGCCGGGCCGCCGATCGAGCCGAGGTAGAAACCGCCGTGCGCCGCACACGCGTCGGTGACCTGCTTGGACCGGTTGCCCTTGGCCAGCATCACCTTGGAGCCGCCCGCCGCCTGGAACTGTTCGACATAGCTGTCCATGCGGCCGGCCGTGGTCGGGCCGAAGGAGCCGGAGGCGTACCCCTCGGGGGTCTTCGCCGGGCCCGCGTAGTAGACCGGGTGGTCCTTCAGGTACTGCGGCATCTCCTCGCCCGCGTCCAGCCGCTCCTTGATCTTGGCGTGCGCGATGTCGCGGGCCACGACCAGCGAGCCGGTCAGCGAGAGCCGGGTCTTGACCGGGTACCGGGTCAGCTCGGTGAGGATCTCGTCCATCGGCCGGTTGAGGTCGATCTTCACGACGTCACCCGCCTCGTCGAGCTGCTCGTCCGTGGTGTCCGGCAGGAAGCGGGCCGGGTCCTTCTCCAGCTGCTCCAGGAAGACGCCCTCCGCGGTGATCTTCGCGGTGGCCTGCCGGTCCGCCGAGCAGGACACGGCGATCGCGACGGGCAGCGAGGCGCCGTGGCGGGGGAGGCGGACGACGCGCACGTCGTGGCAGAAGTACTTGCCGCCGAACTGGGCGCCGATGCCGATCTTCTGCGTCAGCTCGAAGACCTTCTCCTCCAGCTCCTTGTCCCGGAAGCCGTGACCGGTGGGGGAACCCTCGGCGGGCAGCTCGTCCAGGTAGTGCGCGGAGGCGTACTTCGCGGTCTTCAGCGCGAACTCGGCCGACGTGCCACCGACGACGATCGCCAGGTGGTAGGGCGGGCAGGCGGCCGTGCCCAGCGAACGGATCTTCTCCTCCAGGAACTTCATCATGGAGGCCTCGTTCAGCACCGCCTTCGTCTCCTGGAAGAGGAACGACTTGTTGGCCGAGCCGCCGCCCTTCGCCATGAAGAGGAACTTGTAGGCGCCGCCGTCGGTGGCGTACAGCTCGATCTGCGCGGGCAGGTTCGAGCCGGTGTTCTTCTCCTCCCACATGGTGAGCGGAGCCATCTGCGAATAGCGGAGGTTCAACTTGGTGTACGCGTCGAAGATGCCGCGCGACAGGGCCTCTTCGTCACCGCCCTCGGTGAGCACGTTCTGCCCGCGCTTGCCCATGACGATCGCGGTGCCGGTGTCCTGGCACATCGGCAGCACGCCCGCGGCCGCGATGTTCGCGTTCTTCAGCAGGTCGAGCGCCACGAACTTGTCGTTCGACGAGGCCTCGGGGTCGTCCACGATCCGTCGCAGCTGCGCCAGGTGGGCGGGGCGCAGGTAGTGCGAGATGTCGTGCATGGCCTCGGCGGCCAGGGTGCGCAGTGCCTCCGGAGCGACCTTGAGGAACGTACGACCGTCGGCCTCGAAGGTGGAGACGCCCTCGGAGGTCACCAGACGGTACGGCGTGGTGTCCTCTCCCAGGGGGAGCAGATCGGAGTACGCAAACTCTGGCATTACGGCCATTCCTCACTCGGCAGACAGTGGCTGACCTCCCTTGGGCAGCGCATCCACCAGGGTAGAGCGCCGCCGGTGCGCCGAAACTGTGAGGTAAGGCTCAGTTCGGCGTCCGGACAGGGCGACACAGCGGAGACGGGACGCGGGTCAGGCCCTAGTCGCGATCTATCGCGTTTGGGTACGCTGGGCCGGTGGACCTCCAAAAGCACCCCCAGCATCCTGTGGCCCCGGCGGAACACGGTGGTATCCGCGCCTCCGACGCGGACCGCGACCGGATCGCGGACATCCTGCGCGAGGCCCTGGCCGAGGGCCGGCTCACCGCCGAGGAGCATGCCGAGCGGGTCGAGGCGGTCTACCGCGCCAAGACCGTGGGTGAGCTGGAGCCGTTGGTGCGCGATCTTCCCGCCTCCCCGGGTGCCTCCCAGGCGTTCTCCGCACCGGCCGCCCCTGGTCACCAGGATCCCCAGGGCCCGTCCGAGAACCTGGTGGCGATCTTCAGCGGGTCCACCCGCAGGGGGCGTTGGCGGGTCGGCGGCCGGACGAACGCCTTCGCCCTCTTCGGCAGTGTGGAGATCGACCTGACCGAGGCGCTTTTCGGCCAGAGGCTCACGGTGATCAACGCGACGTCCATCTTCGGAAGCGTCGACATCAAGGTCCCCGAGAACATCTCGCTGCGGGGCAGCGGTACCGGCGTCTTCGGCAATTTCGAAGTCGTCACGCTGGAATCCGCGGACCCCGAAGCGCCCGTGGTCGTCGTCAACGGCTATTCGGTGTTCGGCAGCGTGGAGGCGAAGCCCAAGCGCGGGAAGTTCATCGCGGATCTGCAGGACCGGCTGCGCAAATACCTGGGCTGAGGGCTGCCCTTAATCCCGGGCGGGCGTCGTCGGCTGCGGCGCGAGCACGGAACCGACCAGGAATGACCGGAACTCTTCCGCACTTCTTCGAACCTCTTTGAAAACAAGCCAAATCCCTGACAGGCCTCCCTTTCGCGGCCCGGAATCGCGTCCACTCAGTGCATAGGCGCGCGTACAGCGGGTAGGGACTGCTGCATCGTCTCTCGCTCGCGAAGCCGTCGTCAGGAGTAGACCGTGCTGCAACTGCCGCATCAGCCCCTGCAGGTCGCTGCCGTTCCTCCCCAGCGCGCCCCGGCGCGGGAGGAACAGGCCGGCCCCTGGCACTCGGAGGCGGTGTGCCGCCGGGACGAGGCCGGGCTGTTCTTCGCCCCGTCGAAGGAGCCGACTGCTGCCAGACTCGCGCGTGAGGAGTCCGCGAAGCGGGTCTGCGCGCGCTGCCCGGTCATGGTCGAGTGCCAGGAGCACGCACTCATACAGCCGGAGCCGTACGGGGTGTGGGGCGGCCTCACCGCCGCCGAACGCCGCGTGGTCCTCGCCCGTCGCAGGCGGCGCGAGGTGGAACTCAAGGCCGCGTCCGCGTCCTCCGGGCCGACCGGCCGCGTGGCCGCGGCGGGCTGACCGGCCGACCGGCCCTCAGGAGCCCGAAGCGGCGCCTTCCGTTCCGCGCATCCGTGCGCTCGGCATCCCGTGCATGCCGGGCCGGTGCGCGTGGCCCGTGTGTCAGGGGGTTCGTACGCCCGAGGAGGCGCCCCACCGCACATGGGGGCGCCTCCTCGTACGCGGCTCCCCGGATTGCAGCCCGGGGACGGTGTCTACTTCGCGCGGTCGAAGTCGATGGCGCTGTAGGCGCGCAGCTTCGACAGCCGGTGGGTCGAGTCGATCTTCCGGATGGTGCCGGACTTGGACCGCATGACGATCGACTCGGTGGTCGCCGTCTCCGCGCGGTACCGCACGCCGCGCATCAGCTCACCGTCCGTGATGCCGGTCGCGACGAAGAACACGTTGTCGCCGCTGACCAGGTCGTCCGTGGACAGGACCCGGTCCAGGTCGTGCCCGGCGTCCAGCGCGCGCTGCCGCTCGGCCTCGTCCTTCGGCCAGAGCTTTCCCTGGATCACGCCGCCGAGGCACTTTATGGCGCAGGCCGAGATGATGCCTTCGGGGGTGCCGCCGATCCCCATCAGGAGGTCGACGCCGGTTCCCTCGCGGGCGGCCATGATCGAGCCCGCGACGTCGCCGTCGGAGATGAACTTGATCCGGGCGCCGGTCTCCCGGATCTCCTTGACGATGCCGTCGTGGCGGGGGCGGTCGAGGATCACGACGGTGACGTCCTCGGGGGCGGAGTTCTTCGCCTTGGCGACCCGGCGGATGTTCACCGAGACGGGCGCGTTGATGTCGACGAAGTCGGCGGCCTCGGGGCCGGTGACCAGCTTGTCCATGTAGAAGACGGCGGACGGGTCGAACATGGCGCCGCGGTCGGCGGCGGCCAGGACGGCGATCGCGTTCGGCATGCCCTTGGCGTTCAGGGTCGTACCGTCGATCGGGTCCACGGCGATGTCGACCTCGGGGCCGGTGCCGTCGCCGACGTGCTCGCCGTTGAACAGCATGGGGGCTTCGTCCTTCTCGCCCTCGCCGATGACGACGACGCCGTTCATCGAGACGGTGGAGACGAGGGTCCGCATGGCCTTCACGGCCGCGCCGTCGGCGCCGATCTTGTCGCCGCGGCCGACCCAGCGCCCCGCCGCCATGGCGGCGGCCTCGGTGACGCGGACCAACTCCAGGGCGAGGTTGCGGTCAGGGGCCTCCGGGGAGACCTCGAGCTGGGACGGCAGATGATGCTCGGACATCGGAGCGCACCTTTCTGTACGGCGGCGACCGGAAGAGGGTGCTCTGACTCTATCGCCCGGTCGACAAAATGAGCAGACCGGGTCACGTTTGAGCGGGCTGCCCCGGAGTCGGGGCGGTCGGGTCCAATGCGACGATGGAGCCGTGGCTAGCAAGCGAGGCAAGCAGACAGTGCGGGACATGCTCCTGTCGATGGCGGTCATTTCCGCCGCGGCAGGGCTCATTTACATCTTCGTTCCGCACGATGAGAACGCCAACCCGGTCAAGGCGGTCGACTACCGGGTGGAGCTCCTGACGGCGCGGCGCGCGGCACCGTACCCGGTGGCCGCCCCGGACGGGCTGGGCAAGGACTGGAAGCCGACCTCGGTCAGGTATGACCACCAGTCCGGCGCCAGCTGGCACCTGGGCTTCCTCGATCCCGAGGGCAAGTACGTCGCCGTGGAGCAGTCCACCTCCCCGTCGAAGAAGTACGTGACCGAGGTCAGCCAGGACGCCAAGAACACCGGTCGCACGCAGCAGGTCGCGGGCGAGACGTGGCAGCGCTGGAAGGGTGACAAGTACGACGCCCTGGTGCGCCAGGACGGGGACGCGACCACGGTGGTCACGGGTTCCGCGTCCCCGGAGCGGCTGGCGGAGATGGCGGCCGCGCTCACGACCTCCTGAGCACCGCCGCGGCATGCGCAAAAGGTCCCGGAGGCGGCACGGTGTGTGCTGCCCCGGGACCCTTGGTCCGTGTGCGGTGGCCGGTCAGACGGTGGTGACGACCTCGTCGTAGGAGAGACGCGGCAGGCGCGGGAACCAGGCGTCCTCGCCCGGCTTGCCGATGTTGACGACCATCAGCAGCTTGTGGTCGCCGTCCAGGAACTCCTTCTCGATCCCCGCGGCGTCCAGGCCGGTCATCGGGCCCGCGGCGAGGCCGGCGGCACGGACGCCGACGATGAAGTACGCGGCCTGCAGGGCGGCGTTGAGGGCGGCGGACGACTCGCGGACCGGGCGCTCGGAGAAGAACGCGTCCTTGGCCTGCGGGAAGTGCGGCAGCAGGGCCGGGAGCTCCTCGTGGAACTCGTTGTCGGCGGCCAGGATGGCGACCAGCGGGGCGGTGGAGGTCTTGGCGCGGTTGCCCTCGGCCATGTGCTGGACGAGGCGCGCGCGGGCGTCGTCGGAGCGGACCAGGACGATGCGCAGCGGCGACTGGTTGAACGCGGTCGGACCGTACTTGACCAGGTCGTATATCGCCTGGACCTGCTCGTCGGTCACCGGCTCGTCGGTGAAGGTGTTGGCCGTGCGGGCCTCGCGGAAGAGGAGGTCCTGGGCGGCGGGGTCAAGAGCGAGGGACATCGTGCGGTGCACCTTCCGGACGTACGCGGTGATCAAGTAACAGGGCCACGGTACGCGAGAAGTAGGTTAACTTTCAACTAAAACTGGAGCGGGGTGATCCGTTCCACAGTGCGGACCCGTGCGAACAGGCCACCGGCGAGAGCCCCCGGAAGGCGTCAGCCGTTGTCCGCCACCGTGTCGCCGCCGTCCTCCGCGGTGCCGGCCGGCCCGGCCAGAGCCGCGTCCAGCCGTGCGCGCGCCCCCTCCAGCCAGTGCCGGCACACCTTCGCCAGCTCCTCGCCCCGCTCCCACAGCGCGAGGGACTCCTCCAGCGTCGTACCGCCCGCCTCCAGGCGGCGCACCACCTCGATCAGCTCGTCGCGGGCCTGCTCGTATCCGAGCGTGTCCGCGGCACCGGCGGTCGTGGTCCCGTCGTCCGTCATGCGCCCCACCCTACGTTCCGCCCCCTCAGGGGCCCTCTGCCTCGTCCGTCATCACCGTCGGGCCGCCTTGGCGGCCCGGGCGTCGTCCCGCCGGACCACCGGCTCCCACGCACCTGCTCGCCGCCCACCCGCTCACTCACCGACCCGCACCGCGAACTCTCCTCCCGAGACCCGTGCGCGCAGCACGTCGCCCGGCGCCCCCGCGTCCGCGGGATCCCGCACCACATGGCCGTCCGCCCGCTGGAGCACCGCATATCCGCGCTCCAGCGTCGCCGCGGGCGACAGCGCGACCACCCGGGCCCGGGTGTGCGCGAGCTCCGAGTCCGCCCGGTCCAGCAGATGCCCCAGCACCCGGCGGCCCCGTCCGGCCAGTGCGTCGATCTCCGACGCCCGCTCGTCCACCATGCGCCGCGGCTGCTCCATCACCGGCCGGCCCAGCGCATGCGCCAGCCCCCGCTCCTCCCGGTCCAGCAGTCCCCGCACGGTCCGCAGCGCCCGGTCCCGCAGCAGCTGCACCCGGTCCAGCTCCTCGCCCACGTCGGGCACGACCTTCTTCGCCGCGTCCGTCGGCGTGGAGGCGCGCAGATCCGCGGCCAGGTCGAGCAGGGGAGAGTCCGGCTCATGACCGATCGCCGACACCACCGGGGTACGGCATGCGGCGACCGCCCGGATCAGCCGTTCGTCCGAGAACGGCAGCAGGTCCTCCACGCTGCCGCCGCCGCGCGCCACGATGATCACGTCGACGTCCGGGTGATCGTCCAGCTCCGTCACGGCCTGGACGACCTGATTCACCGCGTGCACCCCCTGCACCGCCGTGTTGCGCACCTCGAACCGCACCGCGGGCCACCGCCGCCGCGCGTTCTCCAGGACATCGCGCTCGGCCGCCGAGGCGCGGCCGCAGACCAGCCCGATCAGTTGCGGCAGGAACGGCAGCGGCTTCTTCCGGTCGAGCGCGAAGAGACCCTCCGAGGCCAGCGACTTCTTCAGCTGTTCGAGGCGGACCAGCAGCTCACCGATGCCGACCGGCCGTATCTCCGCGGCCCGCAGGGACAGCTGACCGCGGGGCGCGTACCACTCGGGCTTCGCGAGGACCACGACCCGGGCCCCCTCCGTCACCACATCCGCGATCCGGTCGAAGACCTGGCGGAAGCACGTCACGCTCACCGAGATGTCCTGCGACGGGTCGCGCAACGTCAGGAACACCACGCCGGCACCCGGTCGCCGCGACAGCTGGGTGATCTGCCCCTCGACCCAGACGGAGCCGAGCCGGTCGATCCATCCGCCGATGAGCCGTGACACATCACCGACGGGCAGCGGAGCTTCCGGGGACGTTTGCAGAGCCATGCGAGCGAGCGTATCCGGCGCCACCGACAATCAGCGGCGCCCTACGACCGTCACGCCCCGACAGCCGTCACGCCCCGCTACCGGACCCGCAGCCTCAGACCGTCCGCCCCCACTGCATCGCCAGAACCACCAGCCCCACCCCCAGCCAGCAGAGCCCTACCAGCTGAGCGCTCGCCGTCGCCTCCGCGATCACCACGATCAGCACCCCCGCGCCCACCACCGGCACCAGCACATGCCGCCACCAGCTGGGCGGCCCCGCCATGCGGTGGACGGCGAACCAGCCGACCACCGACGCGTGCAGCAGGACGAACGCCGTCAGCGCGCCGATGTCGACGACCGACACCAGATGGTCCAGGCCGTCGGTGCGCCGGGCCGCCCACACCGCCGCCACCAGTGTCACCGCCGCGGCCAGCAGGATCGCGAACCGGGGCACCCCGGACCGCGGGTCGACCCTGGACAGCAGCGAGGGCAACCGCCGCTCCCTGGCCATCGCGAACAGCAGCCGTCCGGCGGCGGCCTGCCCGGCCAGCGCCGCGAAGGCCGCCCCGATCGCCTTGCTGACCGCCACCAGATCGTGCAGCCAGGCCCCGGCCGCGGAGTCCACCGTGTCGTAGAAGGCCGACCCCTGCGCGGCCGGATCGGCGGCCAGCTCCGCCGACGACATCGGCTCCAGCAGCGCCGCCAGATACCCCTGCGCCACGAACAGCACACCCGCGAGCACCAGACAGAACAGCAGCGCCCGCGCCACCTTCTCCGAGCCGCCCGTCACCTCCTCGGCAAAGGTGGCGATCGCGTCGAAGCCCAGATACGACAGCACCGCCACCGAGACTGCCCCGAGCACCGCGGACGCGGAGAAGCCTGCATCGCCGGTGAACGGGGTCAGCCAGCCGCGCTGCGCCCCGTCCCGGACGAGAACCACCACAGCCGACACCAGGAACACCAGCAGCACCACGATCTCCATCGCGAGGACCGCGAAACCCACCCGCGCCGCGGCCCGGACGCCCCAGAGATTGAGCAGCGTGGTGATGACGACCGCGAGCGCCGTCCACACCCACCGCGACACCGACGGCACCAGCGCGTTCAGCGCGATCCCGGAGAAGAGATAGGCGACCGCGGGGATCAGCAGATAGTCGAGCATCGCCATCCACCCGGCGATGAACCCCGGCCCCTCCCCGAGCCCCTTGCGGGCGTACGCGAAGACCGAGCCCGCCAGCGGCGCGACCCGCACCATCTGGGCGTAACTGAACGCGGTGAACGCCATCACGACGGTCGCCCCGACATAGACCAGCGCGACCGCACCGCCCGATTTCGCGTCGAGGGTGCCGAACACGCCGACCGGCGCCATCGGGGCGATGAACAGGAGTCCGTAGACCACCAGGTCCCGGAAGCCGAGCGTCCGGTGCAGCCCGCCCTCCTCCCGGTGAGCCGCGCCCGCCCCCGCGTCCCCGCTGCCGGTTCCCGCCATGAGCCCTCCGTTGATCGTGTACGCATCAGTCTCGCGACCCCGCCGATCTTTCGCGCGTTCGGCGCGGCCTTACGATGGGCGCATGACTGCTACGACACCCCGCCGCGTCCTGCTCGCCGCTCCCCGTGGCTACTGCGCGGGCGTGGACCGTGCCGTGATCGCCGTGGAGAAGGCCCTGGAGCAGTACGGCTCCCCGGTGTACGTGCGCCACGAGATCGTCCACAACAAGTACGTCGTACAGACGCTGGAGAAGAAGGGCGCGATCTTCGTCGAGGAGACGGCGGAGGTCCCCGAGGGCTCGATCGTGATGTTCTCCGCGCACGGCGTCGCACCGACCGTGCACGCGGAGGCGGCCGAGCGGAAGCTCGCCACGATCGACGCGACCTGCCCCCTGGTCACCAAGGTGCACAAGGAGGCCGTCCGCTTCGCGCAGGAGGACTTCGACATCCTCCTGATCGGCCACGAGG
Source organism: Streptomyces sp. NPDC052052 (assembly GCF_040680455.1). Lineage (NCBI taxonomy): Bacteria > Bacillati > Actinomycetota > Actinomycetes > Kitasatosporales > Streptomycetaceae > Streptomyces > Streptomyces sp. NPDC052052. The sequence goes on from NZ_JBFAWU010000011.1 coordinate 138,760, forward strand.
GCCACGAGGAGGTCATCGGCACCTCCGGCGAGGCTCCCGAGCACATCACCCTGGTCGACGGCCCCGAGGACGTCGACGGCGTCGAGGTGCGCGATCCCTCGAAGGTCGTCTGGCTCTCCCAGACCACGCTCTCGGTCGACGAGACGATGGAGACGGTCGGCGCCCTCAAGAAGAAGTTCCCGCTGCTGGTCTCGCCGCCCAGCGACGACATCTGCTACGCCACGCAGAACCGTCAGACCGCCGTGAAGCAGATGGGCGCGGACGCCGACCTCGTGATCGTCGTCGGCTCCAAGAACTCCTCGAACTCCGTCCGCCTGGTCGAGGTCGCCCTCGGCGCCGGCGCGAACGACGCCCATCTGGTCGACTTCGCCGAGGAGCTCGACGAGGCCTGGCTGGACGGCGTCTCCACGGTCGGTGTCACCTCGGGCGCCTCCGTCCCCGAGGTCCTGGTCGACGGCGTCCTGGCCTGGCTCACGGAACGCGGATTCGAGGACGTGGAGATCGTGAAGGCGGCCGAGGAGTCCATCACGTTCTCCCTGCCCAAGGAGCTCCGCCGCGACCTGCGCGCCGAGGCCACGGCGCTCATGGAGAAGTGACGGCGAGGAGCTGACAACCCGCGCCGCCGGTTCGCGCCGGTGGCCCGCCGGTGGCTTCCGGCGGCGGCTTCGCATTCCGAGAAGTGAGCCGGGCCACCTGCCCGTACCGTGGAATGCATGCAGATCTTCGGCGTGGACATCGGCGGATCCGGGATCAAGGGCGCTCCCGTGGACCTGGACCGCGGAGACCTGGCGCAGGAGCGCCAGAAGGTACTGACACCGCACCCGGCCACGCCCAAGGACGTGGCCGACAGCGTGGCGGAAGTGGTCGGCCACTTCGACTGGTCGGGCCCGGTGGGCATCACCTTCCCGGGCGTCGTCACGAGCGGGTGCACGCGCACCGCGGCCAATGTCGACAAGAGCTGGATCGACACGGACGCCCGGGGGCTGCTCGGTGACCGGCTGGGCCTGCCGGTCACGCTCGTGAACGACGCCGACGCGGCCGGTCTCGCGGAGATGCAGTTCGGCGCGGGGCGCGGCCGCAAGGGCACGGTGATCGTCCTGACGTTCGGTACCGGGATCGGCAGCGCCCTCTTCGTCGACGGCAAGCTCGTCCCCAATACGGAGCTGGGCCATCTGCTGCTGAACGGCGACGATGCGGAGAAGCACGCCTCCACCAAGGCCAAGGAGGACGAGGGCCTGAGCTGGCACCACTGGGCGCGCCGGGTGCAGAAGTACCTGATGCATGTGGAGATGCTGTTCTCGCCCGAGCTCTTCATCATCGGCGGCGGGGTCAGCCGCAAGGCGGACAAGTTCCTGCCGCTGATCGAGCACGTACGGGCCGAGATGGTGCCGGCGGAACTGCGGAACAACGCGGGCATCGTGGGCGCGGCGATGGCGGCGGAGGTAGTGACGTAGGCCCTGCCCGCCGCCCTGCCTGACTGGCCTGGGCCGGGCCGCTCGATCGTGGGGCCCCGGCGTCGGCCCCTGCCCGTTCGCCGTTGTCGCTGCTGTCGTCCCTGGTCAGTGCTGGGGGCGACGGGGCGGCTGCGAGTTCCGGGCCGGCTGCGCGGCGGACAGCGCACGACGCTGTCGCTGTCGCTCCCGCATCAGCCGTACCTTCCGTACCGTCGCGATGAGCCCGGCGATGAGCGTGCCGCCGTACAGCCAGCCGGCGTGCACGGCGAGCGCGGTGACGAGGGCCATGGTCCGGCCGGCGAAGCTGTCCGTGCCGCCGGAGATCGGGATGACGCCGATGGCGAAGGCGATGGGCACGATGATCGGCGCGGTCACCAGGTCCGCAGGCCGCACCCACAGTGCGGTCAGTGCACTGACCGGCAGGAACAGCAGCCCGAACACGGTCGACGAACCATCGAGGATCCACTCGTCGAGGCACCCCAGGACGAACATGCAGGCAGCCGCGAAGAGCCCTGCGCCGATGGCGGTCAGCCGGGGCTTCGGCAGCCTGCGCAGCGCGAGGACGGCGGGCGGCACCGGCCTGGACCGGCCGTCCGGCTCCGCCGGGTCCACCACCGGATAGACGGCGGCTTCTTCGATGGTGCCCTGCGGGGCCAGGGGGGCCTGAGGGGACTGCCTGCGTTGCGGGGGACGTGTCCTGTGCTGCTCCACCACGACAACGTAGGTTGCCGGGCAGGAGGAAACCGGTGCGGGACACGCGCTTTGGGTGAGCTTGGCGATGAGTTCGATGCCACACGGCCGAACCGGAACCGGTCCGGGCACCCCGGAACCCGGTCCGGCCCGATGCCCGGACCGGACCCGTGGTTGCCCGGCCGCCCTCGCCCGTAAACTGGAGAATCGGCCCACCCGGGCCCGACGCCTGTCCGCCCGCCCCGCTCTCTCCTCACCTCACCTCTCCTTCTCACTCCTCAGGAAGTCGCCAACGTGTCGCTCACGATCGGAATCGTCGGTCTGCCGAATGTCGGCAAGTCGACCCTGTTCAACGCCCTGACCAAGAACGACGTGCTGGCGGCCAACTACCCGTTCGCCACGATCGAGCCGAACGTCGGCGTCGTCGGTGTCCCGGACGCCCGGCTGACCAAGCTGGCCGAGATCTTCGGCTCGCAGCGCGTGCTCCCGGCGACCGTGGACTTCGTCGATATCGCCGGCATCGTCCGCGGCGCTTCGGAGGGTGAGGGCCTGGGCAACAAGTTCCTCGCGAACATCCGCGAGTCCGACGCGATCTGCCAGGTCATCCGGGCCTTCAAGGACGAGAACGTCGTCCACGTCGACGGCAAGGTCTCGCCCAAGGACGACATCGAGACGATCAACACCGAGCTGATCCTCGCCGACCTCCAGTCCGTCGAGAAGGCCCTCCCGCGCCTGACGAAGGAATCCCGCCTCCAGAAGGACAAGGTCGCGGTCCTCGCCGCGGTCGAGGAGGCGCAGAAGATCCTCGAATCCGGGCAGACCCTCTTCGCCGCGGGCATCACCGCGGGCACCGAGAAGGCCAAGCTCCTCCACGAGCTGCACCTCCTCACCACCAAGCCGTTCCTCTACGTCTTCAACGTCGACGAGGACGAGCTGGTCGACGAGGCATTCAAGAACGAGCAGCGCGCCCTGGTCGCCCCGGCCGAGGCGATCTTCCTCAACGCCAAGATCGAGTCCGAGCTGATCGAGCTCGACGACGACGAGGCCCTCGAACTCCTCCAGTCCATGGGGCAGGAGGAGCCCGGCCTGGCCACCCTCGGCCGCGTCGGCTTCGACACCCTGGGTCTGCAGACCTACCTCACGGCAGGCCCGAAGGAAGCCAGGGCCTGGACGATCAAGAAGGGCGCCACGGCCCCCGAGGCGGCCGGTGTGATCCACACCGACTTCCAGAAGGGCTTCATCAAGGCGGAGATCGTCTCCTTCGAGGACCTGGTCGAAACCGGCTCGGTCCCCGAGGCCCGCGCCAAGGGCAAGGCCCGCATGGAGGGCAAGGACTACGTGATGCAGGACGGGGACGTGGTGGAGTTCCGCTTCAACGTCTGATACGTCCGGCGAAAGGCCGTCTGACCTGCGGTGGAGCGGGTTGGGCGGCCTTTGCGGTCCGCACGGAGTCTGCAGCGTGCTGGATGAGTCCGGCACGCGGGGGAGCGGCTACGCCGCTTCGTCGACCTGCGGCTGGGCATCGGCGGACCGGTCCGCGTACGCCTTGTCGACGGCGGCCCGGGTCCGCTCCTCGGAGTCGGGCCACAGGTGGGTGTAGATGTTCAGCGTCATGGCCGCGTTGGTGTGGCCGAGGCGCTCGGAGACGACCCGTACAGGCTCGCCGTGCTTGATCAGCAGGCTTGCGTAGTGATGCCGAAGGGCGTGTGGGCCGACGCCCTTGGCTATGCCTGCCTTCGCACAGGCGGGCCGCCATGAGCCCAGGCGTTTCAGCGCGAACCTTGAGTCGCTGCTCGGAAATGCCATGGGGCCTCGCCGTTATGGTTACCGCAAGTGGAGAGGGCATTGGTGATCAACAAGCGAAGAAAAGCAGTCCGGGAATCCCTGATTCTCTGGGCCATCGCCTTCTTCTACGGATTCCTCGTGGAACACCACGGCGTCATGTCCTACATTTCCTTCGCCGTCTTCATCGGGAGCACCGTATGGCTCGGTATCGACCTGGCTCGCCTTGCGCTGAGGCGCAGGACAGGAAGCAGCAACACATAGACTGACGCGGCGACGCTACACCGGAAGAACGGAAACGACATGGGTCGCAAGACATTCAACAACGTGATGTCCTGCGGCCCATGTCGAGCCGTTGGTGCGAACAAGCGGACAGCAGCCGTTAGGACAGGTGGTAGTGATGGGAACCGAAAGATCACGCCGCTGGGCGGCTCGGCACCCCATGCCAGCCGGACTGGTTGCCGGTGTCTTCTTGGCGCTCCTTCTGGCTCTTACCATGGAGTGGCGCCGCATTTCTCTCTCAAATGCTTGTGTTATTCATGGTTTTCGGCAGCATCTGTACCGCTTTCACATTCAGTGAACGGCGGCGTTGCAGGAGAATGCCGCACTGATGATCAAAACTGGTCAGCGAAGTTCGGGTGATTCCGGATTTCGCCGCCCCACCCATCGCTGCTCCTTCCGCTCTCACTGCATTTGCGGAACGACAGCGGCGCAGGCGTATGAATCTGCCCGCTAGAGTTCCGGAAGTAACTGATGTGGGGTCCGGAACAACCGGACCCCACATCTTCTTTGCGATGGGAAGGAGAGATTGAGCCGCACCCGCCCCACCGGTTACCGGCAGCGGCGCCGGTCCTGGTGTGTCGACGAGTCGAGGGGTATCCCCCGTCGCCGTGGCGGCGGTGAGCGCGGCATGGCCGCGCAGTCACTCGGGGTGGTACGCCTCGATATCAAAGTCGGGCACCTGAGCATTGTGTCGGGCGCGTAGCTGGGTGCTCAGTCCGCAGGCAGTCCGCAGGACACCCGTAAGTGACCATCGGGGCCCAACGCACGCCAACGGAGAAACACCTGGTCAGAGTGCTGCGTGCGTCTCCGCCGCAGGTCAGGATCGGCGGGCAGACGTTCCGCTTCAACGTGTAGCGGAAGGGGCGCAGTGCGTTAGCGTGACTGGCCTTGTGTGCGGATTCTGGGTCGAGCCTTCTCCGGGGCTCGACCCTTTCGCTGTTCCGGTGCGGATGCGGCGGCGGGTGGCCGCAGCGCTGACGCATTGACGTAATGTTTGCGTCATTCTAAAGTGTGGACATGCTCTTCCCTACGCCTGCTCTCAGTGCCGAGGACCAGCGTGTGCTCGGTGAGATCGACGATCTTCGTCACTTGTTGCGTCTGCAGGTCCGCTCTACTCCGACGAAGTGGACCGAAGGGCTGCGCAAGTTCTTGACCGCCGATGCCGTGGCCGCTTCCAACTCGATTGAGGGCTTCAAAGTGTCCACGGTCGATGTAGAGGATCTTTTGGAGGGTGAGCGGGACGTCGATGTCTCCGAGGAGGACCGCGAGGAGACGCTTGCATATCAGCGGATGATGACCTACATCCAAACGCTGCACGATGCCGCGGACTTCCGCTACAGCAAGGAGCTGCTCAACGCGCTTCACTGGATGCTGCAGGGACACCGGCACACACCGCGGAAGCCGGCCGGGCAGTGGCGACGCGGAGTGGTGTACGTGACGGACGCCCGCGACCCCACCATTGCGGCATACACGGCGCCGGACGTGGCCGACGTGCCCGCGTTGACGGGTGAGCTGGTCGAGTGGCTGAACACAAGCGACGGTACTCACATGCTGGTACGGGCCGCCATGGCGCATCTGCACCTCGTTTCCATCCACCCGTGGGCGGATGGAAACGGCCGCATGTCTCGGTCCCTCCAAACACTCATGATCGCGAGAGAGGGGGAACTGGCGCCCGAGTTCTCCTCCATCGAGGCTTGGCTGGGTCGTCCCGGCAACACCTGGGAGTACTACCGCGAGCTGCAGCGCCGGGGGGCGACCTACCACCCCGACCAGGACGTCTCCGACTGGGTCCGATTCAACCTCACTGCGTACCACCAGCAGGCGCAGACCGTCCGCAGCCGCCTGGATCGTTCAAGTCGGGTGTGGGTCTTGCTCGGTGAGTTCGTGGAGGGTCGGGGGCTGGAGGACAGGGTGGTTTCTGCTCTGCATGACGTGGCGATGTCCGGGCGGGTGCGCCGTACACGCTACGAGCGAGCGGAGGGATTGGGTCTGCAACGGGCTCAGCGCGACCTGCGGGACCTGGTCGCGGCTGACGTCCTGACGCCGGTCGGCCGTACTCGTGCCCGTTTTTACACCGCAGGCCCCGCCTTTCCGGAGTCGGCCCTGGAAGCGGCTCGGACGCCGCTGCCACTGGTCGATCCGTACACGCACTGAGTGCATCGGCGCGGGTCCGTACCTGTGCGGCGCTTCTCGCTCCGCCTTCCAGGAGGTGCGTCCGGCGGCGCTTGAACGGGCTGGACGAGGGGTGGCAGATTTTTCGAAAGCAATTCGGCGGCTCAGGCGAAACCGGATGCCATCGGCGGCCAGACGGTGCGGATGACCGGGGGGCGTCCCTTGCTGTCCGCGCAGACTCGGCAGTGTGCCGGACGACTCCGGCACGCGGGGGGAGCGGCTACGCCACTTCGTCGGCCTGGTCGCGGGTGCCTTCATACGACGTTGTCGCCTGACGCGTACGGCGCCGGAGCGTCACCGAACAGTTCACGCTGCGCTGCCTGGACCTCGGCCGCGCTCAACGGTTCGTGCTCGGCTTCGTAGGCGGCCACGATCTCGGCGAGGCCGTCCATGGCGAGTTGATGCCGGACCGCCGCGGTCACGTAGGCGGACACGCCGCGCTTGCCGGTGCGCGAGCGTAGAGCACCGAGGAGTTCCGAGGGCATCGAGACGGAGATGTTCTCCGTGCCGCTGGGGCGGGGTGACTTCATGCACACAATTCTTTTAGAAAAACTATGACAGCGTGCGCCGTGAAGACTGCGCCCGAAGTGGACCAGGGTCGTGCCGGTGCACTTCTCGTCTCGGCGAGGACGCCCTGGTGGTCGATCCTGGAGAGGGCACCCATGGTCGGCTTGCGGCGGCGTCAGCGTCCTCCTGAAGGTTGACACGCAGGCCGACGCGGAAATGCCTGGTCAGCCGGGATGGTGGCTGGCTCTCGTGCCGAGTCGCGCACCTCGCGGTGCGTGATGAGAGGGGGCGGGTGGGGTCCGTGGCGGTTTTCCTGCTGGTTTGACACGTTTGGGTCATGGCTGAGACGACGTACGGCATCGGAGAGGGGCCGACGGCGAGGGTGAGCCTGTCGCTTCCGAAGGGGACCGCGGAGGCGATCCGTGCGCGGGTGGGCAAGCGGGAGTTCTCTGCGTTCGTCGCCGCGGCGGTCGAGCGTGAGCTGCGCGGCCAGGTGCTGGACGAGTACGTGGCGGACTACGAGACTCGTAAGGGGCCGCTCGCCGAGCAGGCGCGTCAGCGGGCGCGGCAGGTCTTCGACGAGGTGTTCGCCAGGGCTGCCCATGCGCGGACGGTCGGGTTGTCGCTGTCCAGCAGTCCGAGCTCGAATGGGGCTCCGTCGCAGGTCGGAATCGGGCCGCGGACATTCTGCTCCGTGGAGTAGAGCCTCAAGAGGCCTTCGCTGTCGAGCAGCAGGGTCCCGGTCGTCAGGTGGCAGCCCCTCCGACCTGACAGTGGTCATGGCGTGGCAGCGCGCGTGCGGGCGGCCTCGGCCTCCCCGCGGGTGGGCTCGTCATGGTCGGTCTCGAAGTCGGCAACGATCTCCCGGAGCTTGTCCAGGGCGACCTGCTGTTCGAGGGCTGCCTCGACGCAGGCCGAGAAACCGCCGGGTTCGACGTGGGCGCGTACGGCCTCGGCGAGGTCCTCGGGCAGACTGATCGAGCACGTCCTGCTCCTGCTCATGGTGCTGATCCTGCCGGTGGACGTAAGTCTTCGGGCACCCATGGCCATGACGGCGCAGGGGAGGGGGATCGGTGCTCCGGCTTCCGCCTTGTGCCGGATGCGGTCTCGGGTGTCCGTGTTTCATCGGGGGCCCTGCTTCCCCCGTGTTCCGTTTGCCCTGATATCGATCCCCCCGGTAAGTGCACTGCGTCAATGCGACCTATCGGGCGGGTGGCAGGTCGCGGGACGTGCCATGCACAGTCGGGCCGTGAACATGGCGGAAGGGGAAACCGTGGGGCGTGGGTCGGGAACCGATGTGACCATCGAGAGCCTCAGGGCCGAGCTCGACGCGATCGACGAGCGGTTTCTGGAAGAGCTGCGTGCCCGTATCGAGAAGTGTGTGGAGATCGGGTACTTCAAGCGCGACAACAACGTCCCCATGATGCAGCCGCACCGTATCGGCATGGTGCAGGAGCGGGCCGCGCGGTTCGGCGCGCTCCATGGGATCGACCAGGACTTCCTGCGCCGGCTGTACGACATGATCATCGAGGAGACGTGCCGCGTCGAGGACTTGGTGATCAGGGGGTCGGAAGCGTGAGGACGCTCCTGATCGACAACTACGACTCGTTCACCTACAACCTGTACCAGCTGCTCGGAGAGGTGAACGGGGAGCCGCCCGCCGTCGTCAAGAACGGTGCCGACTGGGCGCGGGTGCGGATCGAGGAGTTCGACGCGGTCGTCATCTCGCCCGGACCCGGACGCCCCGACCGCGCACGCGACTTCGGGATCAGCGCCCGCGCGATCGCCGAGAGCGGGCTGCCCCTTCTGGGGGTGTGCCTGGGGCACCAGGGCATCACCCATCTGTTCGGCGGCACGGTGGGTCTCGCGCCCCAGCCCATGCACGGCAGGGTCTCCGCCGTGCGTCACACCGGCGTCGACATCTTCGCCGGTCTCCCCAGCCCCTACGAAGTCGTGCGTTACCACTCCCTCGCCGCGACCGGTCTGCCCGATGAACTCGACGCCATCGCCTGGTCCGACGACGGTGTCGTCATGGGCGTGCGCCACACCTCCCTGCCGATCTGGGGCGTCCAGTTCCACCCCGAGTCGATCAGCAGCGAGTACGGGCGCGAACTGCTGCGCAACTTCCGTGATCTCGCCCTGGAACACCACGCCGCCGCCTCGTCCCGGGGCGGGGACCGCGCCGCGTCCCGGCCGCCCCTGGACCGTGACCGCGCAGCCTCCCGGTCCCTGGGCGGCAACCCTGCCGCCGCCGGCCGGCCCCGGTACGAGGTGCATGTGCGGCGCGTCGACGTCCAGCCGGACACCGAGGCGGCGTACCGGGCCCTCTTCGCGGGCGAAGGCGCGCCCAGCTTCTGGCTGGACAGCGGGACCGTGATCGACGGGCTGTCCCGGTTCTCCTTCCTCGGTGACGCCCGCGGCCCGCTCGCCGAGCACGTCACCTACCAGGTCGCGGACGGCTACGCCGTGGTGCGTACGCCCGGTCGCTCCGACAGCGAGGGCGAGATCGTCGCGCAGGGCTTCTTCGACTACCTCGACGAGCAGGTGAAGCTGCGTGCCGTCCCCGTGCCCGCGGGTCTGCCCTTCGCGTTCAACCTCGGCTACGTCGGCTACCTCGGCTACGAACTGAAGGCCGAGACCGGAGGGCAGGCGGTGCACAAGTCACCCACGCCCGACGCCGAGATGCTCTTCGTCGACCGTCTGGTGGCTGTGGATCACGCCGAGGGCGTCAGCTATCTGCTGGCACTGTCCGCCGACGGGGACGACCTCGACGCGCGGCGCTGGCTGGAGGCGACCGAGAAGCAACTCGTCCAGCTGCCCCGGCACGGCGAGGTGCGGCAGGAAGGCACCGCTCCGCGCCCCACGATCGGCATGACCGACCCCGTCGCCGAGTCCACGGTGAGCCCGCGGCACGACCGCACGGCCTACCTCGACCGGATATCGACAAGCCTTGAGCAGATCCGGCAGGGCGAGACGTACGAGGTGTGTCTGACCAACACCGTCGCGCTGGACGCCGTGATCGACCCGCTGACCACCTACGCCCGGCTGCGGAAGATCAGTCCGGTCCCGTACGGCGCCCTGCTGGACTTCCCCGGAGCGGCGGTCCTCAGCGCCTCGCCCGAGCGCTTCCTGACGGTCGGCACCGACCGGGTCGCGGAGTCCAAGCCGATCAAGGGAACCCGGCCGCGCGGCGCGACGCCGGAAGAGGACGAGGCGTTGCGCCAAGATCTGCTCGGCCAGGAGAAGGACCGGGCCGAGAACCTGATGATCGTGGACCTGATCCGCAACGACCTCAACGTCGTGTGCGAGATCGGCTCGGTCCATGTTCCGAGTCTGTTCCACGTGGAGACGTACGCCCCGGTGCATCAGCTGGTCTCCACGGTCCGAGGCACCCTGCGGGCCGACGAGACGGCCGTCTCCTGTGTCCGGGCCGCGTTCCCGGGCGGCTCGATGACCGGTGCGCCGAAGCTGAGGACCATGGAGATCATCGACCGGCTGGAGGAAGGACCGCGGGGCGTCTACTCGGGCTCCCTGGGCTGGTTCTCACTCGGTGGGGCCGCCGATCTGAGCATCGTCATCCGCACCCTGGTGTCCACCCAGGACCGGGTGAGCTTCGGTGTCGGCGGCGCGATCGTGGCCCTGTCCGACCCCGAGGACGAGTACGAGGAGACGGTCGTGAAGTCCCGGGCCATGGTCACCGCCGTGCTCGACACCGCGACCGGACGCCACGGCGGGGGCCGGGCCGCCGACCCCGACGCGGACGCTGCGTCCGGGCCGGCCGGGAGCGTCCGGTGACCGGCGGACGCGCGCTGGTCGTCGGCGGAGCCGGCGCCGTGGGGACCCTGTTCGCGGAGCGCCTGCTCGGCTCGGGCAGCGAGGTGACCGTGGTCGACACCACCGGTGCCAACGACGCCACCGACACCGCCGGCGGGCCGTGCGGGGTGCGCCGGACGGTCGGCGACGTCACCGCCCTGGACGACGCGCTCGCCGCCGAACTGGCCGCCGCCGACCTGGTGGTGCTGGCCGTACCGGAACCGGTGGCACTCGCCGCCCTGCCCGTGATCGCCCCACATCTGCGGACCGACGCGGTGCTGGTGGACACCCTGTCCGTCAAGCAGCCGTTCACCCTCGCCGTACGCGAGCACGCGCCCGGGATCCAGGCGGTCGGGCTCAACCCGATGTTCGCCCCCTCCCTCGGCTTCGAGGGCAGGCCGGTCGCCGCCGTGGTCGTCAACCCGGGCCCCGGCGCCGACAAGGTGCTGCGTCTGGTGGGTAGTTGGGGGGCGAACGTGGTCCGCGTCGACGCCGTGGAACACGACCGGATCGCCGGTGCGACGCAGGCGCTGACCCATGCGGCCGTGCTGGGCTTCGGCCTCGCTCTCCGTGAACTCGGCCCGGACGTGGCCCAGTTGCTTCCGCTGGCGCCGCCTCCGGCGACCACCCTGCTCGCGCTGCTCGCACGGATCGCCTCCGGTACGCCGGAGGTCTACTGGGACGTCCAGCACGCCAACCCGGAGGCGGCGGCGGCGCGCAAGGCTCTGGCGAACGGGGTCCACCGGGTCGCCGAGATCGTGGAGCGCGGCGACCCGGCCGGCTTCGAGGCCGTCCTCGACGAGCTGCGCGGCCACCTCGGCCCCGACCTCGCCCCCCTGGGCGAGGCCTGCGCCCGGATGTTCGCCAAGACCTGACCCACCGATCGAGGCCGACCCGCCTGGTCCGCCCACGGCTGCCGCCCGGCCCGTACCTCCGGCGGCGCCCCGCGCGAGGAGAACTGCCGCACCACGCGCGGCAGGCGACCCGCCCCCGCACCGGGCCGTCGTACCCGACCCCGGCACCCGCACCGCAGATCCCGACCTGTCCGTCTCCCTCAGGAAGGCGCTCCATGAACACGTTCGCCCCGACCGTCCTCACCCCGGAACAGCGGTCCGCCCTCGCCGCCGACGACACCGTGGGCGGAGGGAACCTGCTGCGCGCCGCGCTGGCCACCAACCCGCACCCCGAGGTGCCGTTCCTGCACTCCGCACGCCCGATCGCCACCTCGGCCGGAGAGCTGAAGCACGACTTCAGCCTCGCCGAGTTCGACGCCCTGGCCCAGAGCTGGTCCGCCTGGTACCTCGCCCAGGGCGTGAAGACCCGGGACCGGGTGGCGGTCTGGCTGGAGGACTCCCTCAGCTACTCCCTGCACTTCTACGCCCTCGCCCAGATCGGCGCCGTGGCCCTGCTGATCAACTCCAACGCCTCGCAGGCGATCGCCGCGTCGTTGATCGAGCAGACCACGCCCGTCGGCCTGTACACGGACCGGGCCAGGCTGGACCTCCTGGGCACCGCGGCCGAGGGCACCAGCCTGCGGTGGACCACCACCGAGGAGGACCTGCCGGCCCCGCCCGCCGAGCCGCTGCCGGAGTCCGCGTACTGGCACCACCACGACAGCGACCCGGTGGCACTGCTGCACTCCTCCGGCACCACCGGGCGGCCCAAGCCCACCATCCACACCCACAAGTCGATCGTCTCCGGACCCAAGTTCCGGCTCGTCGACCACACCGAGCACCCCGGCGCGCTGATGATGACCGCGCTGCCCCAGTCGCACCTCGGCTGTGTCGCCTACACCGTGTACGCGGTGCTCGGCGGCACCCCGATCGTGGCGCTGAACGACCGCAGCGGCAGCGCGCTGGCCACCTCGGTGCACAAGTACCAGCCGACCTCGGTGATGTCCTTCGCGCACGCGTACGCCGAACTCGCCCAGACCGAACCGGAGACGGGCGCGCTGGACTCCGTGCAGGTGTGGGTGTCCATCGGCGACGCCGTGCACCAGGCCCACATCACCAAGGTGCTGTCGATGCGCAGCCCCGGTCTCGAGCCGGCGGCCTTCTTCGACCGGCTGGGCACCACTGAACTCGGCTGGGGCGTACTGCTCAAGGCGCGCACCCTGGACAGCGAGCGCAACGACCGCTGCGCCGGCAAGCCGGTGGGTGTCGCCGAGGTCGCCGTCCTGCGCAAGGACGGCAGCCGTGCCGATGTCGGTGAGGTGGGCTTCCTGGCCGCCAAGGGGCCCGCGATCACGCCAGGTTACTGGGGAGATTCCGACACCAGCTACCGGTATCAGCTGTCAGGCTTCTGGTTGCCGGGTGACATGGCCTACCGTGACGCCGGGGGCGAGTTCTTCCTCGTCGACCGGGCCGCGGACGCCATCGAGACGGAACAGGGCGTCGGCTACTCGGTGTTCATGGAGGAAGTCATCCTCAACGACGTCCCGGACACCGGCGACGTCGCCGTGGTCGCCGGCCGTCGTGACGGCAAGGTCGTCCCGGTGGCGGTCGTCACCGTCGCACGGACCGAGCCAGACCCGGAGAAGCTGCTGACCCAGGCCAACGAGGCACTGAAGGCGGCGGGGCACCCCCCGCTCGGCCTGCTGGAGGTCGTCCACGACGAGACCGGCATTCCCGTCGGTGTCACCGGCAAGGTCCTCAAGCGGCAGCTCCGGGAGCAGTACGCCGACCTCGACAGCTACGTACAGCAGGCCCAGGGCCGAGCCCTGGCCACCCATGAGGAGCACCTCGCATGACTGGCACCACCGACACCGGAACGACCCCGGCAGCGGCCCCCGACGCCACCGCCAAGGTCGACTTCTACTTCGACCCGGCCTGCCCCTTCGCCTGGATCACCTCCCGCTGGATCCTGGAGGTGGAGCAGCATCGCCAACTGGACCTGCGGTTCCGCCTGATGAGCCTGTATGTGCTCAACGAGAACCGTGAGCTGCCGGACTGGTACCGCACCCTGGTGGACAACTCGCTGGCGCTGAACCGGATCTGTGCCGCCGCGGCCCAGGAGCACGGCGAGGAGGTGCTGGCCGGCCTGTACACCGAGCTGGGCACCCGTATCCACAACGGCGGCAACAAGGACTACCTGGCCGTCGCCCGCGAGGCACTGGACGCCGTCGGTCTTCCGGCCTCCCTGATGGACGCCGCCGACACCGACGCGCACGACGCGTGGTTGCGCAAGAGCCATCACGAGGGCGCGGACGCCGTGGGGGACGACGTGGGCACGCCCACCATCCACATAGACGACGTCGCGTTCTTCGGCCCCGTGCTCCAGTCGATCCCGCGGGGCGAGGAGGCCGCGCGCCTCTTCGACGGCGCGCGGGCGATGGCCGCGTACCCGGACTTCTTCGAACTGAAGAGGACCCGGTCCGGCGAGCTCCGCTTCGACTGATCCGCCGCTTCCCGGGGGCCGGCGACGCGCGGGCCCCCGGGAAGCCATCCGCGTCGCCCCTCCGTACGGGCCGCGCACCGGCCCGTTGGGGCCTGAACGCCGCCGGGCGCCGCCCGCGCACCGAGACCGACCAGCCGGGGGAGAACGAGACATGAACGAGTCACTGCCCGAGAGAGGGCGTCCCGACGCCTTCGTGCTCGCCGGGTCCTTCCTGGTGGTGTGCCGGTCACCCGCCTATCTGGCGGAGCTGACCCGGCGCGGCCTGAAGATCCTGCTGGTGACGCCTGCCGGCGGGCGTGAGGAGGCACTGGCGAAGGCCGGCGACCCGGACCATCCGGCCTCCGCCGTGACCGAGTTCGCCTTCGTCGACGGCGACCCCGGGCGGGACAACTCCTACCTCCCCGGCGTGATCTCCGCCGCCTCCCGGTGGCGCGAGAAGTACACCCTGGTGGGGGCGTGCGCCGTCGGGGAGACCCAGGTCGAGCCGACCGGTCTGCTCGCCGACGCGCTCGGCGTACCGACACCGGGGCTGCGGGCCACCCGGGCCTGCCGCAGCAAGTACCTCCAGCGTTGGTACCTGCCGGAGTTCAGCCCCGGCGTCACGGTGGTGCCGGCCGGGGAGCGGGATCTCCTGGACACCGCCGCGGTGGCGTACCCGGCCGTCCTCAAGCCCACGGGACGTCACTCCAGCTCCGGCGTGGAGGCCGTCGAGACGCCCGAGCGGCTGCGGGAGCTGCTGGCCGGATACCCCGCGCACGAGACCCTTCTGATCGAGGACCGCGTGCTGGGCCAGGAGTACTCGGTCGAGTCACTCGTCCAGGGCGGGCGGCCGGTGTTCGCCGGCGTCACCCGCAAGGACACCACCGACTCCCACTCCAGCGGCTTCGTCGAGCTGTCGCACACCGTGCCCAGCGACCGTCCCGAGCACGACGAGGTGCTGCTCGATGCCAACGCCCGGATGCTGGCCGCCCTGGACTTCCGCGACGGCGTCGCGCACGCCGAGTGGCGGATCGACCCCGACGGGCGTCCCATCCTGATGGAGGTCGCCGCCCGGACACCGGGCGACGGTCTGTGCGTGCTGTACGAACTGGCCACCGGCGCCTCGCTGGAGCAGCAGATCATCCGGATCGCCCTCGGGGAGCCGGCCGCCCTTCCCGCACCCCGCCGGGTGGCCCGGCAGGTCTACCTGGAGCACACCCCCGGCGTGCTGCGGGACGTCACCCTCGACGGTTTCGACCTCGCGCCGACCTGGGTGGGCGAGCGAGGACTGTGGCCGCGGCTGCGGCCCGGCGCCGCCGACGACCCGGCCGCTCTGCGCGCCGTCCTCGTGCACCAGGACCGGGGGGCCCGGCTGGGCGAGATCCGCAGCTCGGAGGAGCGCGCGGTCTCCTTCCTCATCGACGCCCCCGATGCCGAGGCCCTCGACGCGCTGGAGGCAGAGGTGCGGGCCGCCGTCACCCTCCACACGGCGCCCGACGAACCGACGACGCCGCACCCGGTCACCCATGTGCTGGTGGGCTACAGCCCGGTCATGCTGGGCAAGCTGGACCACCTGCTGCCGGCCGACTCGGTCCTGGTGCTGGAGGAGGCCGACGTCATCGAGGCCCGTGGCCTGGACGGGCTCGCCGACCGGCACGCCTGCGTGGCCGGTCTGCTGCCCGCCCCCACCCAGGACGACATCCACCCCGAACGCCTCGTCCGGGCGGTGTCCCGCCCGCCGGGCGTGCGCGCGGTCGTCCCGGTCGTCGAGTACGCCGTCGTGACGGCGGCGGCACTGGCCGAGGAGTGGGGACTGCCCGGCGCGGGCCTGAAGGCCGCCCTCGCCCTGCGCGACAAGGGTCTGCAGCGCGCCGCGCTGGACGGCACCGACCTGGCCCAGCCCGCGTGGTCGGAGGTGACCGGCCCCGGCGACCTGGCGGCGTTCCTCACCGCGCACGGCGGCGAGGCGGTGCTCAAGCCCGCCAATCGGCAGGCCAGTCTGGGCGTACAGATACTCGGCCCCGGCGACGACCTGGACGCGGCCTGGGAGCTCACGACCGCGGCCGACGAGCCGACGTTACGCGCCCGCCACGCCGGAACGGCCCGGTACCTGGCCGAAGAACGCCTGCACGGGCCGGAGGTGAGCGTCGAGGCGGTCGTCCACGAGGGCCACCTGGGACTCGTCAACATCACCGCCAAGACGGTCCAGTCCTCCCGGCACCCCGTCGAGACCGGCCACACGGTCCCGGCCGCGCTGCCGGCCGGCGTCGAGGCCGCTCTGCACCGCTCGCTCCGCCGGCTCGCCGAGACCGTGGGCTTCGGCTCGGGAATCCTGCATTCCGAGTGGATCCTCGCCGGGGCGGACAGCCGGCCGCACCTCGTCGAGTGCGCCGGGCGGATGCCGGGCGGCGGTATCACCGCCCTGATCGACCTGGCCTACGACACCGACATCCTGCGCCTGCTGCTGACCGTCCTGGAGGGTGCCGCCCCCGAGGTGCCGACCGCCCGCCGGGGCGCCGCCGTCCGGTTCCTGACCCCGCCGCCCGGCCGCGTCGAGGCGGTGACCGGCGCCGACCGGGCGCTCACCTCGCCCGGCGTGTGCGAGGTGCACCTCGGCGTCGAACCGGGCGCCGTGGTGCGGGCCGTCACCAGTTCCTGGGAGAGAAGCGGGTACGTGATCGCCACCGGCACGGACCATGCCGATGCGGCCCGCAACGCGGAGCGTGCCACCGCACTGATCGAGGTGACCACGGCCGCCGGCCGGGAGGCTGGGGAGCGGTGAACGGATCGTTCTGGCGCGGGTACGTCCCCGCCACTTCCGAGGGGCGCTCCTTCGCCGTCATCTCACTGGTCAACGCCATCGGTACCGGGCTGTACCTGGCCGCCTCCGCCGTCTTCTTCGTCCGGTCCGTCGGCCTGACGGCCTCCGAGGTCGGCACCGGGCTGGCGATCTCCGGAGTGGTCGGCTTCCTCACCACGGTGCCGATCGGGGCCGCGGGCGACCGTTTCGGTGCCCGACGGACCCTGATCGCGCTGCAGTTGTGGAGGGCCGGCGGGTTCGTCGCGCTGTGTTTCGTCCACGGTGTCGTGGGCTTCACGCTCGTCTCCTGCGTCCTGGCCGCGGCCGAGGCGGCGACCCAGCCGATGACCCAGGCGGTGGCGTCCGCGACGGTCCGGGGGGAGGACCGCACCCGCACCATGGCGATCATCCGCACGGTGCGCAACGCGGGCTTCTCCCTCGGTGCCCTGCTGGCCGCGCCCCTGCTGGCCTCCGACACGGTGTGGACGTACCGGGGCATCGTGCTGGGCACCGCCTGCGCCTTCGTCACGTCCGCCCTGATGCTCACCCGGCTGCGGCTGGACGGCGCCGACCAGGTGCAGAACCGGACGGGACCGCTGACGGCCGTGCGGCGCTTCCGCGACTGGCGCTACGGCCTGCTGGCCGGACTCAACGGGGTGCTCAGCCTGCACGTGACCATCCTGTCGGTGGGGATTCCGCTGTGGGCCCTGAAGGCCACGCCGATGCCCGCCGGACTGCTGCCGTTCCTGGTGCTGATCAACACCGTGCTGTCGATCCTGCTCCAGGTCCCGATCGCCAGAGGGGCAGAGAGCGAGGGCGGCGCGGCGCGCGCCCTGCGGCTCGGGGGAGTGGCGATGACCGTGTGCTGCGCGGGGCTCGCCGCGGCCGGGAGGGCCGATTCCGGATGGGCCGCCGCGGCCCTGCTCGTCGTCGCCTGTGTGCTGCTGACGTTCGGTGAGATGTGGCAGGCCACCGGCGGCTGGGAGTTGAGCTACGAGCACGCGCCCGAGGACCGGAAGAACGTCTACCTCGCGGTGTTCAGCCTCGGCAGTACCGGTCAGCGCATCGTGGGGCCGGCCCTCGTCGGCTCCGTGGTGATCGCCGCCGGCCCGGTGGGGTGGGTCGGGCTGGCCGCCGTCTTCGCGCTGGCCGCCCTGCTGGTCGGTCCGGTCGTCCGGGCGCTGCCGGCGAAGCCGGCCCCCTCCGGGGAGGAGTCCCCGGTCGCCGACGCGCCCGTTGCCGGAACCGCGCCCGTCGCCGGAACCGAGACCGTCCGGCCGGAGGGGGCCGTCGCCCCGGACGCCGGCGCCGATGCCGATGCCGATGCCATGAAGGGGAATCGCACATGAGTACGTCCGACGACACCGGGGCCCCGGAACTGCTGCTGGTCGGCGTGGGCACGATGGGCCGGCCCTATCTCGCCGCCGCCGCCCGGATGGGCCTCAGGGTCCGGGCCGTCGAGTCCCGGGCCACCTGGGACAGCCGTCCGGCCGACCTGGCGGAGAAGTTCTACCGGGTGGACGGCGCCCGCGAGGAGGCGTGGACGGAGACCGTGGCGCGCGCCGTCGCGGAGCGGCGTCCCGACGGGATCATCGGCTTCGCCGAACCGCAGGTCATCGCGGCGGCGCTCGCGCAGGAGCGGTCCGGTCTGCCGGGGCCGTCGCTGCACGCGGCCGTGATCTCCCGCAACAAGGCCCTCCAGCGCGCCGTGTTCGCCGCACACGGGCTTCC
The DNA here is from genome assembly GCF_040680455.1 of Streptomyces sp. NPDC052052. NCBI lineage: Bacteria > Bacillati > Actinomycetota > Actinomycetes > Kitasatosporales > Streptomycetaceae > Streptomyces > Streptomyces sp. NPDC052052. Next base: position 157,366 of record NZ_JBFAWU010000011.1, read on the forward strand.
GCAGCCCGATCACCTGCACGTGGGCCGGATCGCGGAGGCCCGGGAGTGGATGACCGAGCGGCTGCCCGTCGTCGTCAAACCCCTCACCCTGGCCGGCAGCGAGGGGGTCGAACTGGTCCGTGACGCCGCCGGGGCCGAGGAGGTCCTCGCCCGCCGCGCGGGGGAGGGGCAGCTGCTGGTCGAGGAGGCGATCGAGGGGCCGGAGTACAGCTGGGAGGCGCTGGTCCGGGACGGTGAGGTGATCTTCGAGAACGTCACCCGGAAGGAGACCACCGAACCGCCCTGCTTCGTCGAACTCGCGCACCACTGCGGCCACGAGTTCGCCCCGGCGGCCGCCGCGCAGGTGCGGACCGTGACGCGCGGGGTGCTGCGCGCCGTCGGTGTGCGGACCGGCCTGGTCCACCTGGAGTTCCGGATGGCGGACCGCGGCCCGGTGCTCATGGAGATCGCCGTGCGCACCCCCGGTGACTACCTTCCGGACGCCATCGGACTCACCTTCGGATTCGACCTGTACGAGGCGGTGGTGCGACTCTCCCTCGGGCGGAGCGTGCCGGAGCTGCCGCGCGAACCGGTGTCCTGGGCGGCCACCGTCTTCCCCACCGCCCCGCCGGGCACCATCCGCGCGATCACCGGCGTCCGAGAGACCGAGGAGCACCCGGCGGTGGTCCGGGTCCGCCTGCGCAAGGGGCCCGGCGACCGGGTTCTCCCGCTCACCTCCTCCGCGCAGCGCATGGGACACGTGCTGATCGACGCGGCCTCGCCGGCGGAGCGGGAGGACGCCGTGAAGTTCGTACGGGAGACCCTGCGCGTCCAGGTGACACCCGCTGACACCGCGTCAGCAGCCCCGGGCGGCACCGGTGGTGGCCGTCCTCCTCGCTCGTGAGCGCGCACCGGGCCGGTCGAGAGGGTCCGGAGCGGCTCGCCGGCCCCTGAGGTGTTCGGCCGCGAAGGCCGTGGAAGGTGTTCTTCCGTAGCCTCGCGGCGCAGACTCTTCCAGGTGCCGTGGAAAGGCACCTGCGCCGGACGCGGGCAGGGACGCCTGGTGGCGGGCGCCTGTATGGGGCCCGCCGTCCGCCGGGCCGCCGCCGGTCGCGGCGAGGACGCGGAGCGGACGCCGGGCGACCCGGAGGCGCCGCGGCGCCCGGCCCCGGAGGGCACCGGACGGACCCGGCGCTGAGGGGTACGCGGCTCAGGGGGCGCCCGGGGCGAACGCCGCGGCCACCCGCACCACGATGTCGTTGGCCGCAGGCTCCCCGACCGTCACCCGGGCGCCCTCGCCGGGGAAGGCGCGCACTGCCGCACCCGCCGCCGCACACGCCTCGGCGAAGGCCTCGGTGCGTTCCCCGAGCCGCAGCCAGACGAAGTTGGCCTGGCTCTCCGCGGCCTTCGAGCACACGCCCAGTGCGCCCAGTTCGCGGGTGAGCCGCTCGCGTTCCGCGACGATCGCGTCGACCCGGACCCGCAGTTCGTCCTCCGCCGCCAGCGAGGCCACCGCCGCGCTCTGGGCCAGGGCGTTGACCCCGAACGGCACCGCCGCACCGCGTATCCGGGCCGCGATCGCCTCGTGCGCCACCGCGTAGCCGACGCGAAGCCCGGCGAGACCGAACGCCTTGGAGAAGGTCCGCAGCACGACGACCTCCGGCCGGTCGCGGTGGAGCGCCAGGCCGTCCGGGACGTCGGGATCGGTGACGAACTCCCGGTAGGCCTCGTCCAGCAGTACCGGCACGCCGGCCGGCAGGGCGTCCAGGAAGGCCTTCAGCTCCGCCTCGTGGACCGCGGTGCCGGTGGGGTTGTTGGGATTGCAGACGATCACCAGTGCGGTGCGGTCCGTCACCGCGTCGGCCATCGCGTCCAGGTCGTGCCGCTCGTCGCGCAGCTGCACCCGGACCGACGTGCCTCCGCACAGTTCGGTCAGGTGGGGGTAGGCCTCGAAGGACGGCCAGGCGTACACCACCTCCCCGCCGTCACCGAGCAACGCCTGCAGCAGATGCTGGGTCACCCCGACCGACCCCGCGCCGGTCGCGATGTGCGACTCCGGCACCCCCAGCCGTTCGGAGAGGGCGCGGGTCAGCTCCGTGACGGCGCGGTCCGGATAGCGGTTGATCCCGCCGATCGCGTCCTCCAGCAACTTCCGAACCGCCGGAAGGGGCGGATACGGATTCTCGTTCGCGGCCAGCGCGTGGACGGGCAGGGGTGTGACGGGCATGGGTGTTCTCCTGAACGGTGAATTCGCCGGGGGAGCCGTCCGGCACCACGGCTGGGGGCTCAGGGGCGTCCCGCTGTGGGTGCGCCCGGCGGAAAGGCCGGTGTGCCTGCTGTCGGTTCGCTGCGGTACGCCTGTTCGCGCAGCCCCACCAGATATCCCAATTGCAGGCGGTGCAGGGCGCCGTGATCCTCCTTGAGCCGTGCCACATGAGCTTGCAGGGAACGCAGGCTCAGTCCCAGACGCCGGGTGATCTCCCGGTCCGAACGGCCTTCGAGCAGCAGTTTCAAAATGGCCCCGCGCATGTTCGGAACCACCTCCGTGGCGGCCTCCGCGGCACGCACCGGAACGAAGGGAAAGGGCTCGGCCCGGTCCCACTGCCGTGCGAAGACGTCCGCCAGGAAGCCGACCACCGCCGGCTCCCGTACGGCCACCGCCGTCGTGCGGTCCTGGTTGCCCGGGATGAACGCGACGGCCCGGTCGACGATGATGAGCCGGTCGAAGAACTCCGGCAGGGTGCGGACCCGGGCCCCCAGTGCCGTCGCCGCCCTGACGTACTTCTTCGTCGGCTCGTCGAATCGGGTGCTGTGCTGGTACAGCGTCCGCATCGCTACCCCCGCCGCCAGTTGCCGGCGCACCGATTCCAGTGCCTCCCGCAGGACGGCATCGGGGCGCGGTCCGTCCGGCTGGGCGGTGAGGATCTCGTGCCGTGAGACGTTGAGTTCATTCTGGATGGCCCGGTTGATGTCCGGAAGCCCGTTCAGGTAGTGAAAAGCGGAATCGGTTGTTTCATTTCCGGGGAGGGTGGCCGGGGAATCCGTCGCCGGCTGCGCGGGAGGGGTCCAGTCCGCTCGCTCGGCCACGGCGCGCGACAGGCCGCTCAGTGCCTCCGCGACGTTGCGCATGGTGGTCCGGTAGTCGGACCCGTCCCCCGGGAACGTTCCGGGATTCTGGTCCCAGGCGCCCCGGATCGGTTCGATCGCCTCGTGCAAGGGGGCTGATCCTGATTTCTTGATGTCCGATTTCTGTCGAGCTGCATTCATTTGAATCCCTCGCTTCGCAGCATTGCACCGACCCGAGGCATGTTAGGTCTTCTCAGTTCCTGTCCGGGTCCGCGACGGTGTTACCCATGGATTTGCCGTACGGGCCGCAACCACGAACAGAATTCCTGCGCGGTCCGGCGTTCTTTCTGGGCCTTTACCGGAGAGTGGGAGCAGTGGACGGGGAAAACGCATACCGGATTCGCACGGCCCGGCACGGCGGCGGCCGGGCCGCGGTCGTCGTCGGCCCGACCACGGTCCGCGGCCACGACGACGTCGGCTGGAACCGTCTGACGGCGACCGGTCATGCGCCCGCGGGCGCGCCCGCCGTCTGACGAGTGCCGCGGCAGACGTTGCCTGGTGCGGCACGAGCCGCCCCGTACCGTCCGACGGGTTCGTCCACCTCGTCGCTCCGGCGCGCCCGGGAGCGCCGGATGACCCCGCCGGGCCGCCCGCTGTCCTCACCGGTCCGCTCCCTGCGCCCCGGAGGGCCTCGCGGGATGCGGTGACGCCCCTGCCGGTCGGTGCGTGGCCGGATGCCTCCGCCCGCCTCACGCCGGCCTCGATTCCTTCCACGGCGGCGCCCGACCGGGCACCAGGACCGCCGCCCCTTCCGGCAGTCGAGCGGAGAGCACGTGACCAACAGACATGCGCACATCGGTGTCGTCGGGGCCGGACCCCGCGGACTGTCCGTCCTTGAACGCCTGTTCGCACAGGAACGCAAATCACCCCGCCGGGAACGGCTCACCGTCCACCTGGTCGACCCCTTCCCGCCCGGCCCCGGCCGGGTCTGGCGCACGCGGCAGTCGGCCCACCTGCTGATGAACACCGTGGCCTCGCAGGTCACTCTGTTCACCGACAGCAGCGTGCGGGTCGAGGGACCGATCGAGGAAGGCCCCAGCCTGTACGCGTGGGCCCGGGAGCTGGCCTGCCAGGAGGAGTCCGCCGCACCCGACGCCGGGACGCTCGCGGAGGCCCGTCGGCTCGGTCCCGACTCGTACCCCACCCGCGCCTTCTACGGGCACTACCTGGAGTGGGTCCGCCGACGGCTCCTCGCGACCGCCCCCTCCCACGTCACCGTCCGGTCGCACGTCGCGCGTGCCGTCGCCCTGGACCACCCGGCAGGACCGGACGGCCCGCAGACGCTGCTGCTGGACGACGGCACCGAACTCGCCGGGCTGGACGCCGTGGTCCTGGCCCAGGGCCACGTACCCGCCCTTCCGACCGCCGGGGAGCGGCGGCTCGTCGACTTCGCCGCCCGGCACGGACTGACGTACCTGCCGCCGGACAACCCCGCCGACGTGGAACTGGACGGCATCGGGCCCGGCCGGCCGGTGCTGCTGCGTGGGCTCGGTCTGAACTTCTTCGACTACCTGGCGCTGTTCACCACGGGCCGCGGCGGACGCTTCGACCGCGCCGGTGACCGGCTGGTCTACCGGCCCTCCGGACACGAGCCGCGCCTGTACGCCGGCTCCCGGCGCGGGGTGCCCTACCACGCCCGGGGCGAGAACGAGAAAGGCCCTCACGGACGGCACGAGCCGGTCCTGCTGACGCCCCGCCGGATCGAGGAGATGAGGGCGCGGGTGCGCGCCGGTGACTGGCTCCACTTCGGCACGGACCTGTGGCCGCTGATCGACCGTGAGGTCACCGGCGTCTACTACGCCGCGCTGCTGACCGCCCGCGGCCGGGACGCCGGACCGTTCACGAAGGCGTATCCGGCCGCCGCCGACGACGCCGCGTGCGAGGCCCTCCTGACCGCCGAGGACATCACCCCCGGCGAACGCTGGGACTGGGAGCGGATCGCCCGCCCCTACGGGGACCGGACCTTCTCCTCGACGGCCGAGTACCGGACCTGGCTGCTGCCGCAGCTGTACCGCGACGTGGCCGAGGCCCGGGCCGGGAACGTCTCCGGCCCCCTCAAGGCGGCCCTGGACGTGCTGCGCGACCTGCGCAACGAGATCCGTCTGGCGGTGGACCACGGCGGCCTGGAGGGCAACTCCCACCGGGACGACCTGTACGGCTGGTACACCCCGCTGAACGCCTTCCTCTCCATCGGCCCGCCGACCTCCCGCATCGAGGAGCTCTGCGCGCTGATCGAGGCCGGCGTCGTGGAGATCCTGCCGCCGGGTCTGAAGGTCGCCGCCACCGAGGACCTGCCCGGTGGCCCCGCCTTCACCGCGGCCACTCCGCGGACGGGGCAGGCCGCGCCCCCGTGCACGGTCCTCATCGAGGCCCGGCTGCCCGAACCGGATCTGCGACGCACCGCGGACCCCCTGCTGAGGCACCTCCTCGACACCGGCCAGTGCCGGCCCCACCGCATAGCGGGCACCTGCGGCACCTCCTACGAGACCGGCGGCCTCGCGGTCACCGAGCGCCCCTACCGGCTCGTCGACGCGGCGGGCCGCCCCCATCCGCGCCGGTTCGCCTACGGTGTCCCGACCGAGTCCGTGCACTGGGTCACCGCTGCCGGAATCCGCCCCGGCGTCGGCTCGGTGACCCTGGAGGACTCCGACGCCATCGCCCGGGCCGTGCTGGCGCTGCCCCCGCTCCGCCCGGACACCGACGTGGCCGCTGCCACCGGCCTCACCGAGGAGGTCCACGCATGACGACATCCGGCACACCCCTGGACTGCGGACTGCTCTCGCCGGTGCGGGCCGGGACGCCGGTGGAGGCCGCGACCGGCGACCAGGCATGGCTGCGGGCCATGCTGGACGCCGAGGCGGCACTCGCCCGGGCCCAGGCCCGGCTCGGCGCCGTGCCCGCCTCCGCCGCCGAGGCCATCACCCGGGCGGCCGCGGCGGGCCTGCCCGACCCCCGGGCACTCGCCCTCGCGGCCCGGGAGACGGCCAACCCGGTGGTCGGACTCGTCCGGGAGTTCACTGCAGCGGTCGCCGCCGTCGACCCTGCCGCCGCCGAGTACGTACACCGCGGTTCCACCAGTCAGGACATCCTCGACACCGGCGCCATGCTGGTCGCCGACCGGGCCCTGCGGATCATCGTCGCGGACCTGCGCGCGACCGCCGAGGCGCTGGCCCGGCTCGCCGAGGAACACCGCGACACCGTCATGGCCGGGCGCACCCTCGCCCTGCAGGCCGTCCCCACCACCTTCGGGCTGAAGGCGGCGGGCTGGCGCTCGCTCGTCCTGGACGGCGCCGAACAGCTCGACCGCATCCGGGCGACCGGCCTGCCGGTCGCCCTCGGTGGCGCCGCGGGCACCCTGGCCGGCTACCTGGAGTACGCGCGCCTCGACGGCGTCGCCGACGACGGGCCCGGCGACTACGCGGACCGGCTCGTGACGGCGTTCGCCGACGAGACCGGCCTGGCCCGTCCGGTGCTGCCGTGGCATGCCCTGCGGACCCCGTCGGCGCAGCTGGGGGCCGCGCTCGCGCACACCTGTGCCGCGCTCGGCAAGATGGCGACGGACGTGCAGGTCCTGGCGCGTACCGAGATCGGGGAGGTGGCCGAGCCCGCGCCCGCCGGCCGGGGCGCCTCCTCCGCCATGCCGCACAAGCGCAATCCGGTGCTGGCCACCCTGATCCGTTCGGCGGCGCTCCAGGTGCCGGTGCTGGCGGCGGGCCTGACGCAGTGTCTGGCGGTCACCGAGGACGAGCGGTCCGCCGGCGCGTGGCACGCCGAGTGGACGCTGCTGCGGGAGGCGCTGCGGCTGACCGGGGGCGCCGCGCACACGGCGGTGGAGCTCAGCCGGGGCCTGACCGTGCACGCGGGGCGGATGCGCGCCAACCTCGACCTCACCGCGGGGCAGGTCGTCTCCGAACGGTTCGCGGCCGTCCTCGCGCCCAGGCTGGGCCGGGGGCGGGCCCGGGAACTGCTCACCCGCGCCGCGGAGCGGGCCGCGCGGGACGGGGCCCCGCTCACCGAGGCGCTGGCCGGGCTGCCCGAGGTGGCTTCCGTGCTGGGTGAGGACGAGGCGTCCGCGCTGGCCGATCCGGCCGGCTACACCGGAGCGGCCGGTGCGCTGGTGGACCGTGCTCTGAAACGATGAACCCGCACCGCACGGCCACACCCGAAGCATCCCCCGACCCCCATCTCGCCCAGCCCGCTCCGGAGGAATGACGATGCCGGCACCCACCCCCGTCGAAACTTTCCGTGCCCTGCACGACCGGTCCGGCCGGTCCGGCCGGTCCGGCCCGCTGGTCCTCCCCAACGTGTGGGACGCGGTCAGCGCCCGCGCCTTCGCCGCAGCCGGATTCCCGGCCCTCGCGACCTCCAGCTCGGCGGTCGCCGCGGTGCTCGGCTACGACGACGGCGGCCTGACCCCGGCCGACGAGATGGTCGCCGCCGTCACCCGGATCATCCGCTCGGTGGACGTCCCGGTCACCGTGGACTTCGAGTCCGGCTACGGCCTGCCGCCCGAGGAGGTCGCGGAGCGGCTGCTCGAAGCGGGAGCCGTCGGCTGCAACCTGGAGGACACCGACCACTCCCGCGGGCAGCTCCGTGATCCGGGGGAGCAGGCGGACTTCCTGGCCGCGGTCAGGGCGGCGGCGGGCGACGGGCTGGTGCTGAACGCCCGGGTGGACACCTTTCTGCACGGGGACGCTGACGCGGGCGCGGCCATCGACCGGGCCAAGCGCTACGTGGAGGCGGGCGTCGAGGTCGTCTACCCGATCCTGGCGCCCGTCGGGTTGCTGCCCGAACTCGCCGGTGCGGTGACCGTCCCGCTCAACGCCCTCCACCGGCCCGGCGGCCCGGACCCCGCCGCACTGGGCCGGCTGGGGGCCGCTCGTGTCACGTTCGGCGGCGGTCTCCACGATCAGGCCACCGCCGCGCTGGCCGACATCGTCCGCTCGACCCCGACGGCCGGCTGAACCCGCAGCGGTCGTCGCCCGGCCGGGTCACCAGGCGTAGGCCTCCGGCGCGGGCCGGTGACCCGGGAAGATCTGGTCGAGCCGGGTCAGCGCCTTCGGTTCCAGCCGCACGTCCAGCGCCGCGACCGCGCTGTGCAGGTGCTCCAGCGTCCGGGGGCCCACCACAGGTGCGGTGACCGCGGGCTGGGCCAGCAGCCAGGCCAGGGCCACGTGCCCCGGCTCATGGCCCAGCTCGGCGGTGAAGTCCTCGTAGCTCTGGATCTGTTCGCGCCTGCTCGCCAGCGCGGCGGCCGCCCGGGCGACGGTCCGCCGGATACCGCTGCGTTCCTGCCGCAGCACCCCGCCGAGCAGCCCGCTGTGCAGCGGGGACCACGGCAGCAGGCCGATGCCGTAGTGCTGTGCGGCCGGGGCCACCTCCAGCTCGACGCTGCGTTCCAGCAGGTTGTAGACGGACTGTTCGCTGACCGGGCCGAGCAGGCCGCGGGCGCGCGCGGACTCCTGGGCCGCCGCCAGGTGCCAGCCGGCGAAGTTGCTGGACCCGACATAGGTGATCTTCCCCTGGGCCACCAGGACTTCCAGGGCCTGCCAGATCTCCTCCCAGCGGACCGAGCGGTCCACGTGGTGCATCTGGTAGAGGTCGATGTGGTCGGTGCGCAGCCGCCGCAGGCTCGCCTCCACCGCGCGACGGATGTGCAGCGCGGACAGGCCGCCCTCGTTGGGCCCGTCTCCCGTCTCCGAGTAGACCTTGGTGGCGAGCACGGTGCGCTCGCGGCGACCGCCGCCCCGCGCCAGCCAGTTGCCGATGATGGTCTCCGTCCGGCCGGGGTGCTCGGGCCAGCCGTACAGATCGGCCGTGTCGACGCAGTTGATGCCCAGGTCGAGAGCGGTGTCGAGGATGCGGTGGGCGTCCGCCTCCTCGGTGTGTACCCCGAAGTTCATGGTGCCGAGGACGAGCCGGGAGATCCTGAGGCCGCTCCGGCCGAGCTGGGTGTACTCCATGGTGGGCCCTTCTGGAAGCCGGCCGGACCGGGGTGGGGGACGGGCGGATCAGGCAGCGGTGAAGTCGGCGGTGTGGTCCGTCGCCCACTGGGTGAAGGTCCGGGCGGGCCGCCCGGTCAGCTCGGTGACGGTCGACAGCAGCGGCAGGGCGGTGGACGGGTCCTTCGCCGTCTCGGCCCACTCGCGCAACAGGTCGTCGGCGATGCCGGGGCGGAGGAACCTCTCCGCGTCCGCCCGCCACCGTTGTGCCGGGATCTCCTCGATGTGCAGGGGGCGGCCGATGGCCTCGCCGATCGCCGCGACCTGTTCGGCCTGGGAGACGAGCGCGGGACCGGTGAGCGTGAGACGGGTGCCGTGGTACCCGTCCCCGAGGAGGGTGGCCACCACCGCGGCGGCGATGTCCGCCTCGTGGATGACGGGGCAGACCGCGTCCGGATACGGGAGCCGGACCACGCCCTCGTCCCGGACCGACGCGGCCCACCACAGGGCGTTCGTCGCGAACGGCGCAGGCCGCAGGACCGTCCACTCGGCCAGTCCGCTGCCGGCCAGCGCGTCCTCGGCGGCCCGGTAGCGCGGCAGGACCCAGGACCCGAGGTCGCGCGCGGTGTGTCCGGCCGCCCAGGCACCGGTGAACAGGACGACGCGGCGCACTCCGGCTGCCCGTGCCGCCTCGGCGAACGGGCCGATGGCGGGGAGTACCGGAAAGAGAAAAGCGGTGTCCACCCCGTCCAGCGCCTCGGAAAGCGTTTCCGGCGCGGTCAGGTCCCCCTTGACGACGGTCAGTCCGGGCTGCGGCCCGACATTTTCCGGATGGCGGGTCATGATGCGGACCTTCTCTTTTGCGGAGAGAAGTTCTCGCACGATATGGCGGCCTGTTTTTCCGGTAGCCCCTGTCACCAGAATCGACATGGCGGAAGTTTAGGGAATTCCCCACCCCCGGGAAACCCCGCCTGTTTTCGAGGAATTTTCTTCGTTCGTGTGCGCCGCGTCCGGACGCGGCCACGGGCGGAGTCGCTGCCGGGGTACCGGACCCCGGCAGCGGCGTCAGGCGACGGTGTCCATGGGGGCTCTGCCCCGGGCGTCGGCGACACTGCGGGCCCGCTCCTCCAGTTGCTGGGCCGCCTGCTGCCAGGTGGCGGCGCACTCGCGGGCGGCGGAGGCCACCTGTCCCACCCAGTGTGGCGGGATCTGGTCCACCAGCTCGCCCCACCGGTTGCTGGCCACGGCGTTGGTGTCCAGTAACCGCAGCAGGAAGCGGCCGTGATCGGTCAGACGGAGCGAGGGGTCCCGCTTCAGCGTGAGCAGCGTCTTCGCCATGGCGAAGGAGGCGATGCTTTCGGCCTCGTCGGGGGTCGGCTCCTGCGGCGCGCGTGCGGTGCCGCGCCGGTCCGGCAGCAGTGGGCTGGTGCCGTTCTGTATGCGTTCCCGCACGTCACGGACGGTGGCCAGGGAGAGGCCGCTCTCCCTCGCGATGTCCCGCAGGCTGGCGTCGGGGTGGGCCAGCACGTACTCGCCCGCCAGCCGGCGCCGCTCCGCGGTGTCCACGGACCGGGACTTGCCGTCCAGTCCGATCCGGACGTTCAACTGAGGAAGCGCGTCAGCCGAACGCCTGCGAAGGGAGCCGACCGTCTTCGGGGACAGCTCCGCGACGGCGGCGATCATCCGGTCCGACCACTCGGGGTGGGAGCGGATGATACGCAGCGCGGCAGCGTTGCGGTCGGAACGGCTCAGCGGGAGGCCGTGGTTGGCGTTGCGGTTGACGGCCAGCAGGAACGCCTCGGCCGCCGTGCCGTCGAAGTACTGGACGTCGATATGGGTCCAGCCCTTGAGCCGGGCGGCGCGCAGCCGGTGCGCGCCGTCGACGACCCGCGAGGTGGTGCGGTGGACGATGATCGGCGGCAACGGGGAGACGCACTGGGCGAGTTGCCGTACGTGCTCCTCGTTCTCGCCGGCGAGACGGGGCGAGTCGTCGGTCACCAGTGTGTCGAGGGCGACCCTGACCACGGGAAGTGTGTCTGCCTGGGCATCCCAGAGCTCGGCCGACTCACATGCGGGGGGAGCCGAGGAAGGGGCCCTACTGGGTTCGGGCCGGGATTCGGGCAGAGCCATTCTCATTCTCCTTTTTCAACGATCCGTTGTACTGGGGCGAACAGACATGAGATGGACGCGCAGGACTGGAGGGACGGCACGCAGGGGACGACCAGGCGCACCGTCCGGCCCGGTGAGGAGACGTGCGGGTGCCGGTCAGCCGCTCTTGTCGAGGGCGCACCGGCAGCAGGAGGGCATGGGAAACCCCGGCCACCCGCGGAGCACCAGGGTGAGACCGCCGCGAGGGGCGGGCAGGCCGGGGGAGGGCGGGCCGGGGAAGGGCGCGTGGCCAGTTCGCGTGCTTACCATTACGGCCAGCCCCCCGTCCGACGTCGAACCTGCCGGGCACGATATCCGGCGCGAGCGGTTCGTCGACGTCCGCCGATGGCCGATTCGGCGCGCTTGACGCGGACGGTGCGGCGGGCGACCACAGCTTCCAGCCGTCGCGGCGTTTGTCACTTCCGGAAAGACGTGCCGGTGGTACGGGGCCGCACTTCCGGAAAGACGCGCCGGTGGTACGGGGCCGCGAATGGCTGGAATCGAGCCTGCGTCAGCTGGTGGGCGGACGGAACTCCGGCTGGTCGATGATGCGCTGCCAGCTGCCGTCGGCCTGTCGGCGGACCACCTGGGCGCGGGCACCCGAACCGTCCTTCGGCGGCGTGGCGGTCAGGGCGATGTCGCCGCAGACGAGAGTGGGGAGCGGCTCCTCCGCCTCGAAGTGCGGACCGTGGGCGAGAACCTTCTCCCAGAGCTCACGAATCGCCTCGCGGCCCACCGTGGTGCTGCCGGGCGGGTAGGCCATCACGGCGTCCTTCTCGTACAGCTCGGCAAGGCCGGCGGCGTCACCGGCATTGGCGCGTTCCACGAAGAGGCGGGTGAGGTCCTCGGGCTTCAGGGCCTTCTCGTTCTCGGACACGACGTTCCTTTCATGGGGGGCGAATTCAGGCCTCCCATGGTCCAACGTTGGCTCAGATTACGTCCAATCAATCATCCCGATCGCTCCTATAATCAGGGGTTATGGAACTGAGGCAGCTGAAGTATTTTCTGGCCGTGGCAGAGGAATCCAACTTCACCCGGGCCGCTGAGCGCGTGCACGTCAGCCAGCCAGGAATCAGCGCTCAGATCCGCCAGCTGGAGAACGACCTCGGCGCGGTCCTCATCGACCGGTCGGGCCGCAGTGCCGGACTGACCGCGGTGGGGGAGGTGGCCTTCGGCCACGCACGCGCTGTTCTCGCCGCAGTGGAGGCGCTCCGGCACGCGGTGGACGAGATGAACGGCCTGGTCCGCGGCCGTCTGGTCGTCGGCATGGTGACGGCGTGTACGGTCACCCCGCTGTTCGAAGCGCTCTCCAGTTTCCATCTCGCCCACCCCGGCGTCGAGATCAGCCTCGTCGAGGACGACTCCGCCAAGCTGGCGGAGTACGTCCGCGAGGGAGCCGTCGACCTTGCGCTGATCGGCGCGGCCGACCGGGCTCCGGAGGACCTGGACGGTCAACTGGTGATCAGCGAGGCGATCGTCGCGGCGGTGCCGCCCGGGCATCAGCTGGCCGGCGAGGACGGCATCTCGCTGGCCGAGTTGAGCGCCTATCCGGTCATCTGCCTGCCGCGGGGCACCGGCATCCGGGCCGTACTGGACCAGGCGTCGGCCGCGCGCGGCGTCACGCCCACCGTGGCCCTGGAGGCCAGTGCGCCGGGTGCGGTGGTCCACCTGGCCGAGCGCGGACTGGGCGTGGCGGTTCTGTCCGAATCCATGCTTGCCCAGCACCCGCAGTTGCGGACCGTACCCATCACCGATGCCGACGTCGCCGCGGTGCTGGCCCTGATCTCCGCGCCCACCAAGAGCCCGGCGCTGCGCGAACTGCTCGTGCACTGCCGGGAGTCCTTCGGGGCTCCGGCCGACCAGGCGCTGGTCTCGGCCGGGCGGAACGCCGCCCGCAGGGGCTGACCCCCGGACACCCGTGTGCCGTCGACCCCGGCCGGAGCCGGTGCCGACGGCACACGTGCGGGGAGCGGCGGCGGTCAGCTCTCCGCGGCCACCGCCGCGGGGCCGGTGGCCTCGGGGGCGGGCGCCTTCGGCTGCTGCGCGGCCTGGAAGTCGGCCGCCCGGATCAGCACCAGGGACAGCAGTCCGCCCACGAGCGCGAGACCCGCCGAGATGGTGAGCAGCGTGTTCAGGCCGTCGACGTAGCCGTCCACGGCGAGCCGTTCCACGGTCTGCTGCTGCGCCTCGGGCACCAGTGCCACGGCCTTGTCGGTCTCGCCGCCCCGCACCAGCGCGGCGAGCTGGTCGCTGCGCTCGCCCACACCGGGGATGCCCGCCAGGCCGTCGCGGAGCCGGTCGCTGATGATCACCGCGAAGGTGGAGCCGAGTACGGCGACACCGGAGCTCACGCCGAGCTGGCGGAAGGTGCCGTTGACGCCCGAGGCCATACCGGAGCGGGAGAAGTCCACGACGCCCACGGCGGTGGAGGCGAGCGGCGGGTTGACGAGGCCGGCGCCGATGCCTCCCAGGATCAGACCGGGGAGGAAGTGCTCCCAGCCGCTGTTCTCGTCGATCCCGCCCATGAGCAGCAGGGCCACGCCGACCAGGAGCAGCCCGCCGCCGATCAGGAAGCGGGCCGGGATCTTGGCGCTGACGCGGCCCGCGACCAGCGAGGCGACCAGCATCGACAGCGAGGCGGCCAGCAGCCGGACACCGGTCTCCAGGGACGTGTACTGCAGCACTTCCTGGAAGTAGATGGCCAGGAACAGGAACATCGCGAACAGCGATCCGTTCATCGCGAACGCCGCGACGGACCCGCCGACGAAGGTCGGGATGCGGAACAGCTTCAGTTCGAACATCGGCTGCTCGACCCGTGCTTCGACGACGAGGAAGGCCAGCAGCAGCACACCGCCGACGACGAGGTAGGTCACCGCGCCGGAATCGCTCCAGCCGTTCTCACCGGCGAGGATCAGCCCGTAGACGAGGGTGGCCAGACCCGCGGTCAGCAGGACGAAGCCGGGCCAGTCCAGCTTGCGGGCGAACGGCGACTTGGCCTCGTCCACCCGCAGCGTGATGATCAGCGCGACCAGGATGCCGACCGGCACATTGATCAGGAAGATGCCCCGCCAGCTGATGCCGTTGGAGATCAGGCCGCCGGCCACCGGACCGATCGCCGAGGCGAGACCGGTGACCATGCCCCACACGCCGAACGCGGTGCCGCGTTCCTTGCCCTCGAAACTGCCCGCGAGCAGCGCCAGCCCGGTCGCGAACATCACCGAGCCGCCGACGCCCTGGAGGATCCGGGCGAGGATCAGCATCAGCGGGGACTGCGCCAGGCCGCACAGCAGCGACGCGAACGTGAAGAGGACGACGCCGATCGAGTAGAGGCGCTTGCGGCCGAACCGGTCCGCGATGGTTCCGCTGGTCAGCAGCAGGGCCGCCAACGCCAGTGCGTAGCCGTCGATCACCCACTGGAGGTCGGCGAAACTGGCCTCCAGGTCCTCCTGCACGTCGGGCATCACGACGTAGACGATGGTGGTGTCGAGCAGGAGCATGAAGGTCCCGCCGCACACCCCCAACAACGTCCACCATTTCTTGTGCATCTCTGTTCCTTCGGTTGGGGAGCGGATCGGCCGGTGCCGGGGTGCTAGTGCCGCAACAGGCAACGTTTGCCCCGTCGCGGCACTAGCGGGGGGCGTCGGCCGGCGGAATGTTGTGGTTGAGCCGCAGAAGGTTCGCGGGGTCCCACACGGCCTTCAGCCGCCGCAGCCGCCGGTGGTCGTCGGGGGAGTAGGCCATGGCCACCTGGTCGGGTGTCGCGTTCGCGCCGTACAGGAAGTTGAGCGACCGCCCCGTGGTGAGAGGTGCCAGGGTGTCCGTCAGCCGGGTGTGGGCGGCCCTGACCTCGTCGGCCGTTTCGGGCGTGACCCGGTTGAGCACCGCGAGCAGATAGGCGGCGTCCCGGTTGCCGACGCTGTTCGGGGGGTGCGGCGCGCGGCTCAGCGCACCGCCGAGGTGGCGCACCTCCACGATGCTGGTGACCGGGGCGTCCGGTCCGGTCAGCGACAGCACCCGGCGGACGGTGTCCGCATCCAGGCCGCTCAGCATGGCGTTGGTGCCGCTGTACCCGGCCGGCGGAACCGGGTCGTTGTGGATGGTCCCGGACTCGGTGTACGGGAGCATCCGTACCGTGTCCGCCAGCCGCGGGCCGAGGGCGCGCAGCGGTGCGATCAGGCGCTCGCCCTCCGCGGCCTCGCCCAGCAGGGCGATGCGGATGTGGACCACGTACCGGCCCCGCAACGGCGGCGGCAGCGACGGCAGATCGGGCAGCGGGACCAGCGCGAGCGAGGAGGTCATCTCCTCGGGGACGCCCGTGGTCCAGTCCAGCCAGGCGGTCACCGCCTCCTCGGCCAGGGAGCCGTCGAAGTACAGGGCGCCGCCGTACAGCCGCTCCACCGGCACCAGTTCGACGTCCATGCTGGTGACGACGCCGAAGTTGTCCCGGCCGCCGCGCAGCGCCCAGAAGAGATCGGGTGCGTGGTCCGTGTCGATCTCCCGCAGCCTGCCGTCCACGGTGACGGCCTCGATCCGCCGGACATGGTCGGCGGCGTATCCGAACCGGCGGGCCAGCAGGCCGAGTCCGCCCCCGAGGGTGTAGGCGACCGCCCCGACGTGCGGGGCGCTTCCGTTGAGCGGCGCCAGCCCGTGCGGCGCGGCGGCGCTCACCACCTGCTGCCAGCTCACCCCCGCACCCAGCCGGGCGGTGCGCGACGCCGGATCGATCCGCACCTCGTTCATCCGCCGGGTGCTGATCAGCACGCCCGTCTCCGCGGGCAGGGCCGGACTGTGCCCGGTCGCCTGAACTCCGATCGGCACGTCGTGTGCGGCGCCGAACTCCACCGCGAGCCGCACGTCCTCCTCGTCGACGGCGCCGACCACCACGGCCGGGGCGTGCGGCCGGAAGGTCTGGTACCGGATGCGTTCCTCGTCGTAGCCGTCGTCGCCCGCGACCAGGACGGGGCCGCGGACGCTCCCGCTGAGCTTGCTCGTCGCCGCCCGGTCGCCCCACGGGGCGTCGGGCCGGGGCTGCGGAGTCACGCTGCGTGTTCCTTTCGTCGGGCGGAAGTCCGAGCCGTTGAGAACGGGGGTTCTCCCGACGGCACGGACTTCCGCTGTTCATGGTCGTGAGCGCTGGATCAGAAGTCCAAGACCTGGTTTCTTGGGACTGCCTAACTTCTTCTTATGGCACCAGGTCATCGCGGGGATTCGTCGCAGTCCGCGGGCTCCACGGTCCGGAAGATTCACCGACGCCGACCGCCACCGCGAAGGCGTAGTCGGGGGTGACGACATCCCGCACCACCGCGTACCGGTCGCCGGCCCGGGCCCACAGAACGTCACCGCAGGACCGGAGACGGACCCGCCAGAAGAGACCTCCATGGCTCTCGCGACACTCCGTCAGTGCCTTGAACGCGGCCTCCTTGGCGGTGAACAGCCGCCGCAACTGCTCCTGGTCACCCTCCTGCCACAGCAGGTCCCGCTCGGCGTCGTCGAGGAGGAACCGGTGCAGGTGCAGCGGCGGCAGCCGGGACTGCAGATCGACCCCGACCGAACGGGCGCCCGGTGCGACGGCGGCCACCGCCAGTCCGTGGGCGTGGGTGACGGAACCGGCGTAGCCGTCGGGGAACACGGGCGCCCCGCTGCGCCGGCGGCCGACCGTCGTCGTCGCGCTGCCCGCACGCCGCAGCACCGTGGCGGCCGCCGCACGGCCGGCGCGGTGCTGCGCGGCGGCGCTGTCCGCGGGGGTGACCGGGACGGTCTCCAGCAGGACCCGCCGGGGACGCCCGGGGCCCCCGAGCAGCCATGCGCTCGGGGGCCCCGCGGACGCCGACCGCTCAGTCACCCGGCCCGGCCACCCGTTCGATGAACTTCACGACCTCCCGCTGGAACCACTCGGGTTCCTCCAGGAACGCGAGGTGCCCGCCGCGCGGCACGGTGACGGTCGTGGTGTCCGGGAAGAGCCGGGTCATCTCCTCCACCGCGCTGGTGCTCAGGGAGAAGTCGTCCCCGCCCACGAAGAGCAGGGTGGGCTGCGCCACCCGCGTCATGATCTCCGGGTCCAGCGGTGCTTTCACCGACACCGACAGACCGGCCCGCAACGACTCCACCGTGTGGATGCCGAGAAAGTTCTGCTTGCGGCCCATGAACCCGATCGGGCCGGCCTGCTCCACCGCCAGGTCGCCGGAGACCAGGGGGTACAACTGGTCGTAGAGGACCCCGAGTCCGGAGGTGTCCAGGGTCTTCAGCCAGGCCTTGGTGATCCGGCGCAGACGCTGCGGCCCGTGCGGGCTCATCGCCGGGCCGGCCAGGACCAGCCCGTGCACCCGCTCCGGGTAGGCCACGGCGAAGTCCCGGCAGACCAGAGTGGAGAACGAGGTGCCGACCAGCACCGCCTTCTCCAGGCCCAACTCGTCGAAGAGGGCCTTCAGATCGGTGATGTGCTCCTCCCACACCGGCTCGCCCACCTGCGGCCCCGAGTCGCCCTGCCCGCGCAGGTCGTACGAGGTCAGGCGGGCGGTCGAGGCCAGGCTCGCGGTGTACGACCGCCAGGACTTGCGGTCCATGAAGAAGTTGTTGACGAGGACGACGTCGGGGCCGGACCCGCGTCGCTCGTAGGTGAGCTGGACATCGTCGTTCACCCGGACCGTGCCGGTCTCTATGGCGTCGTCGACGGTGGTGTCGGTCATCGGTTCACCTCAGGCGGGAGCGGATCGGACGGAAGGCGGCCCTGTGCCCGGGCCGGACGGGCCGTGCGGCCGTACGGTGTCGCGGCCGGACGGCTCAAGCCGCTTCGAGCAACGCCTCGGCGGCCGTTCGGGCGTCACCGAACCGCGTGGTCAGCGTGTGAACCCATCGTTCGAGGCCGAACGCGGAGCAGCTCGTCGAAGCGGGCTTGCCGTCGGGCAGCGTGATTCCGCACCGCTCCCCGAAGAAGTTCCGGTGGTAGTTCACCGAGCCGACGGCCAGGCCGTCGACGACGAACTCCTCCTTGACGGGGAACAGTTGCTGCATCTTGGCGCGCGACCCGTTGCGGTCGAAGAACGGGTCGGTGGCGACCTGTGTCTCCATCTTCAGGCCCAGCCGGTCGGCCAGCTCCAGCACCAGCCCCTTGAAACGTGCCAGGTGCTCCGTCGCACCCCCCGGCGTGCCGACGAAGACGACCTCGCGCATGGAGAAGCCGAGCAGCCGGCGCAGCCCCTCGTAGTGCGTCTCGTTGCGGAAGCAGGTGGCCACCGTCGTGACCCGGTTCTCCTCCGCGGGCAGCGTCCGGCCCCGCAGGTCGAAGTAGACCGAGTAACAGGCCGCCGACGGAAGGGCCAGCCCCGTGTCGTTCAGGACCGATGCCGGCAGTTCCCGCAGCGGCTCCTCGGCACCGGACCGCAGTGCGGACAGCCGGCCCGGGTCGGCCGAGGCAGCGGCCAGGCCCAGATGCGGGAAGTTCTCGTAGTAGTCGATGTCCTCCAGGTCGGCTGCCCGCAGCAGGAACGGATAACGGCGCTCCTGCGCCTGTGCCTGCTGCGCCCAGCCGAGTACCAGGGAGTCGAACGTCCGCAGCAGGTGCAGCTCGTCGGGGCCCAGGACACCGAGACCGGTGTCCGCGGTGCCGTCGGTGTCGGTCATCAGGCCGACGCTCCGGAGAGGAAGCGCTTGTCGATGGAGCGCAGGGTACGGAAGTCGTCGACGTCGATCTCCTCGGGGTCGATGGCCTCCCCGCTCAGTTCCTCCAGCAGGTAGAGGAACTCGACGAACGCCAGCGAGTCCACCGCGCGGCGGTCGATCAGGTCGTCGTCCAGTCCCAGCTCGCCCACCTCGGGGTTGCGCTGGTGGATGAATTCGAGAATCTTGGCGATCTTGTCGTCGCTCATGCGGGGGTCCCCTGAACCTGAAGGCCGTTGCGGGCGAGGAACTTGCGGGTGCGTTTGAAGATGCGGTCGTGCGCCGCGTGCCGTGCCGGGTGCTCCAGCAGCCGGCGCCGGAGCTCCAGCGGCTCGGGCAGGCCGGCGTCGCGGTAGACGGCGGGGTTGTACAGACTCCGGACGCTGTACTCGAGGTAGTCGTCCAGGTACGTGGCGAGAACCGGGATGTCCTCCGGCCGGGTCTCCCTGACCTGCTCCAGCAGCTTGCCGAAGAGGTGGCGCCCGAAGGCGACGTGCCGGCTCTCGTCCTGGTGGTGGACCCGGTTGATCTCCCGTGCGATCTCGGGGAGGGCCTGGTCCGTGGCCATGAGGGCGTTGAAGTGGTCGACGAGCTCCTCGAATATCAGGATGCGGGCGAAGATGACCAGTTCGCTCGCGGCGTCGCCCACCCCCTCGATCCCGCCCATGCCCACCTGCGGCACCGGCGGGTACACCTTCCCGCCGTACTTCAGGCAGAAGGTTCCGAAGAACCACATGTGCTCGTTCTCCTCGCCGATGAAGTGGTGCAGGAACTCCGAGGCATCGGCGTAGGTCTTGGTGTGGATGCGCAGGACGACCTCGCTGAGCAGTTCACGGATGCCGTGCACGTTGAGGCTGAAGAAGTTCACCGCCTCGTGACGCGTC
Organism: Streptomyces sp. NPDC052052; assembly: GCF_040680455.1. Taxonomy (NCBI): domain Bacteria; kingdom Bacillati; phylum Actinomycetota; class Actinomycetes; order Kitasatosporales; family Streptomycetaceae; genus Streptomyces; species Streptomyces sp. NPDC052052. The sequence continues at coordinate 177,101 of NZ_JBFAWU010000011.1, forward strand.
ACGGCGAGCTGCTGTTCACGCGTCAGCGCGTCCCACTCCTCGGTGCCGGCCAGGGTGACGAGGTCCTCGCTCATCCAGGGCAGGTTCTCGTCGAGGGTCTCGGGCCAGTCGAAGATCGTGTAGGGGTTGTAGTAGTCCGATTCCGCCATCGCTTCGAGCCGGTCCAGATCCAGCTTCACGGGCTTGACGGTCGTAGGCACGGGCAGGCCTCTCTCTGCTGATGTCGGTGGTGCGGCGGGCGGGTCCGGCGGACCGCGCCGTGGAGGACCGCGGGGTCCCGAAGGGTGGGCGGATCAGGCCCGCTCGGCCAGGACGGACCAGACCGGGAGCTGGGTCCGCCCCTGTGCGTCGGTCTCCACCTGTGTGCCGGTCCTGGCCAGGAAGTCCCGGGTGACCTCGGCGACCCCCCAGTAGATGGCCTGCTGGAGCTCGGTCACCTTCCATCCGGCCTCCTCCAGCACCTGACGGACCGTCTCCTCCTTCACGGACAGCGGTTCCGGCATCCCGCCGGGGACCGCGGCGAAGCACAACATGTCGAGCCAGGCGCCGGGCCGGGCGGCCCGGTGGAGAGCGGCGGCGTACCGGCGGCGGCCGTCCGCGTCCAGGGTGTGGAACAGCGCGCTGTCCAGGACCGTGTCGAAGCGGTCCTCGAACCCGGTCAGGCTGGTGGCGTCGGCGACGGCGAACTCGATGTCGGCGCCGCCGGCCCGCTCGGTGGCCAGTTCGATGGCCGCGGAGGCGGCATCGACGGCCGTGACCCGGTATCCGCGGGAGGCGAGGAAAATGCAATTGTCGCCCAGGCCGCAACCGGCGTCCAGTACGGCTCCGCGAATTCGCCCGCGCCGCTCGAATTCAATCACACCCGGCTGCGCCTCGCCGATGTCCCACGGCGCCCTGGTTATACCGGCGTCTCCCAGCAGTTCACCTCCGCGATAGACGGAGTTGAAGTCGGCGGTAGCGAAATCGTAGGACTGGTCCGTGCTTTTGCTCATGCGCGTCTCCAGGGGGAGTGGGGTCCTTCTTCCGGAACTGCCGAACCAAAGGGATTACCACACGGCCGTCCTGTGCGTAAGGCGCGGCGTCCCAGCTGCGGGCTGACCGGACCGGGGCAGTCCACACCGCGCCCCGATCGGTTTCGGACGGTTCGCGGCCCCGTCCGAAACAGCCATGAGCAGTCATGTTCAACTGAGGAAAATCCTCAGGCGAACGTGTGCGCGGCATTGCTAGGAGCGCCCCGAAGTGGGCCGCGGCGATCGGAATGCAGGGTTCCATTTCTCCCGCAGAAAAAAAACATCCCTTCCGTCGGGAAGCGGAATGTCGAATTTCGCATGTGCGGCGAATTTTTCCGAGGTGGTGACCCGGTCGTCGTCCCCGTACGATGCCGTGGCGGCAGGGGGGAACGGCTGTCGGGAATTCGGAGCCTCATCCCCGCCGGGGCGTCCGCCTCCAGAGAATCTGGAAAGGGAAAGCCATTGCGTGACTCAGGCAACTACTTTCGAATCCCGAATGCCGAGCTCGTGGGCCGGGCTGTCGAACTCAGGGAAGAGCTCTGGAAGAGCGCGGCCGCATCCGACCGCGCCCGTCGGCTGTCCGACGAACTCGTCGCCCGCGTCACCGGAGCCGGGCTGACCAGGCTGCTGACCCCCCGGAAGTTCGGAGGCCACGAGACCCCGGTACGCACCCTGCTGGAGGCCTGCGTCGAGCTGGGACGCGGCTGCTGTTCGACCTCGTGGGTCACCGGTGTGCTGAACGTCGGGAACTTCGTGGTCTCGCTCTACCCCGACCGCACCCGCGACGAGGTGTGGGGCGAGCGCCCCGACGCCCGGACCGCGCTCATCCTGGGGGCTCCGGTACGGACCGTGGAGAAGGCGGACGGTGGTGTCCGGGTCAGCGGTGAGTGGCCGTACGCCTCCGGGTCGCTGCACGCGGACTGGATCGGCGGCCTCGTCCTCGCGGACACCGGCACCGGCCCGCAGCCGCACATGGCGCTGATGCCGGCCGCCGAGGTGACGGTCCGGGACACCTGGCACAGCGTCGGAATGCGCGGCACCGGCAGCAACACCGTCGTCGCCGAGGACGTCTTCGTGCCCGCCCACCGGCTCCTGCCGTACGGGCCGCTCCTCGCGGGACGTACCGACGGTCTGGTCCCGGCGGACCGCCCCTACCGCAACAGCCTGACCGGTGTGTTCATGGTCGGTCTGATCGGCTCGATGATCGGTGGTGCGAGCGCGGCCCTCCAGTACGCGCTGGACCGGGCGCCGACCCGCCGCGTGGCCGGCTCGACCTACGCCGACCAGTCCGAGTCGCCCGCCGCCCAGCTGGGGCTGGCCGCCGCGGCGACCCGTATCGACACCGCGGTGCTGCACGCCCGACGGCTGGCCGACACCGTGGACCACCACGCCGAGGCGGGCGAGAACCCACCCGTGCCGGTGCGGGCACGGGCCCGGATGGACGCCACGCATGTCGCCCAGCAGTGCCGGGCCGCGGTCGAGGAGATCGTCTCGGTGTACGGTTCCTCCGCCTTCGACGAGTCCAACCCCCTGCAGCGGATCTGGCGCGACGTCAACGTCGGCAGCCGCCATGCCGGATTCGGCATGGGCATCCCCGAACAGGCCTACGGTACGGCGCTGGTCGGCAAGGACCCACGCACGCTGACCATGATGCTCTGAGCCGGTCCCGCGAGCCTTCCCGGCCGTGCCCCACGGCGTCCGGCGGACCCCCGCGGACACCACACGTCACCGTACGGACCGGCCCGCCGGCCCTCCCGACGCGCACCGCCCGTGCGTGCCGCAGGCGCTCCTTCCCGGCGGGCACCGAACGGCACACACACCTCCTGACGCAACGAGCCCCACGCCCCGCACCCCGTCACGGAAAGCGAGAACGCGCATGTCCGACGAGAACGAGGTACGCGAGCACAACCGCGCCGTCGTCGCGCAGTACATGAACACCCGAGGCCAGGACCGCCTGGAGCGACACCTGCTGTTCACCGAGGACGGCACCGGTGGTCTGTGGACCACCGAGACCGGCGAGCCCATCGTCATCAACGGCAAGGACCGCCTCGGCGAGCACGCCGTCTGGTCGCTCAAGTGCTTCCCGGACTGGGCCTGGACCAACATCGAGATCTTCGACACCCAGGACCCCGACCGCTTCTGGGTGGAGTGCGACGGGGAGGGCCAGATCCTCTTCCCCGGGTACGAGCCCGGCATCTATCGCAACCACTTCCTGCACTCCTTCCTGTTCGAGGACGGGAAGATCAAACAGCAGCGCGAGTTCATGAACCCCTGCCAGCAGTTCAGGGCCCTGGGCATCGAGGTGCCCTCGGTCCGCCGGGACGGTATCCCCACCTGACGTCCGTCGGCCGGCCCTCGACCCCGCAGGAGGGGACAGTGCGCACCACGATCCACGAAATCCACGCAGCACCGGCCCTTCAGCAGCCCGTGTGGGACGACCCGGCCGCGGTGCGGCGGGTTCACGACACCCTCTCCGGTGAACCGCCGCTGGTCTCCGCCGAGGGAGCCGCACAGCTCCGCGCACTGCTCGCCGAGGTGGTGGCCGGCCGCGCCCGTCTGGTGCAGGCGGGCGACTGCGCCGAGGACCCGGCGGAGTCCACCCCGCACCACGTGCGGCGCAAGGCCGCGTTGCTGGACCGGCTCGCCGGGACCGCACAGGACGTCGTCGGTGTACCGGTCCTGCGCATCGGCCGGATCGCCGGGCAGTTCGCCAAGCCGCGGTCCAAGCCCGTCGAGGACATCGAGGGCGTCGCCCTGCCCGCCTTCCGCGGTCACATGGTCAACGCCCCCGAACCCGTTCACCGGCGCCCCGACCCGGAGCGCATCCTGACCTGCCACCGGGCGGCCCGGGACGTCGTCCGCGAGCTGCACGCGCTCAACGAGGGCCGCCCGGACGCGGAACGGGTGTGGACCAGCCACGAGGCCCTGCTCCTCGACTACGAGATCCCGATGCTGCGGCTCGCCGGCCCGGACGGGCCGTTTCTCGGCTCGGCCCACCTGCCGTGGGCCGGGGAGCGGACCCGCCACCCGGACGGCGCGCACGTGCGGATGCTGTCCGCCATCAGCAACCCGGTGGCCTGCAAGATCGGTTCGGGAGCCGGCGCCGAGGACGTCGTCGCGCTGGCCGGCCGGCTCGACCCGGAACGCCGGCCGGGGCGGCTGGTGCTGGTCGTCCGGATGGGCAACGGCTTCGTCTCCACCCGGCTGCCCCCGCTGGTGGAGGCGGTCCGCGCCGCCGGTCACCCGGTGATCTGGCTCTGCGACCCGATGCACGGCAACACCGTCATCAGCCCGGACGGGTACAAGACCCGGCTGCTGGACGCGATGACGTCCGAGATCCAGGACTTCAACGAGGCGATGGCGAAGACGGAGGGCATCAACGGCGGTCTGCACCTCGAAGCCACCCCGGACGACGTCACCGAGTGCGCCGCGGACGCATCCGAGCTGGGTTCGGTGGGCGACCGGCACACCACCCTCTGCGACCCCCGGCTCAACCCCGAGCAGGCCGTACGACTCGTGCAGGCCTGGGCCCGGACGCTCTGAGCACACCGGCCGGCCCGGTCGGCCTCCCCGCGGCGACGCGCCCGTCCGCTCGCACCCCCACCGCACCGAAAGGAGCCGGCCCCATGGTTGGCATCCCCGCCATCGTCCCGTACGACCTGCCGACCCAGCAGAGCCTCCCGGTGAACCTGGCCGACTGGACGCCGGTCCCGGACCGCGCGGCTCTGGTGGTCCACGACATGCAGCGCTTCTTCCTGCGCCCCTTCCCCGACCCGCTGCGCTCCGAGCTCCTCCACCACGCGGCCGGGCTGCGCAAGCGGGCCGCGTCCCTGGGCGTACCGGTCGCCTACTCCGCGCAGCCCGGCGGGATGACGCCCGAGGAGCGCGGGCTGCTGGCCGACTTCTGGGGGCCGGGCATGGGCATCTCGGCCGAGGACCGCGAGATCGTCGACGAGCTGGCCCCGGCGGACGGCGACTGGCTCCTGACCAAGCGCCGCTACAGCGCCTTCTTCCGTTCCGACCTGTTGCAGCGGCTGCGCGCCGCCGGTCGCGACCAGCTGGTGCTGTGCGGGGTCTACGCCCATATCGGTGTGCTGGCCACCGCGATCGAGGCGTTCAGCCATGACATCCAGGTGTTCCTCGCCGCCGACGCCGTCGCGGACTTCTCCGCCGAGCAGCACCGGTTCGCGCTGGAGTACGTCGCCCAGCGGTGCGGGGTGGTTGTCCTGAGCGAACGGGTGTTCATATGAACGCCCCGGCACCCGCAGCCCCGGCCGCCGGGACCGCCGCATCCGTCCCCGCCCCGGAACGGGCGGGGACACAGAGGGGGACGGAGACGGGGCCGGACCTCCTGGACCGGCTGCTGGCCGATCCGCACCCGCCCGCCTTCGCCCTGCTGCACCGACCCGAGAGCGGCAGCCCGGATACGGTCGACGTCCTGGTGGGCGAGGTCTCCCACCCCGACTCGCTGGCCCGGCTGCCGCTGCCGGCCGGCGCCCCCGGCGCCCCGCGCCACGACGCCCTGGTGCTGGTGCCCTACCGGCAGCTCGCCGAGCGCGGCTTCGCGGCCCCCGACGACGGGGCGCCGCTGCTCGCCCTCGCCGTGACCGAACAGACCGCACTGCCGCTGGCGGACGTCCTGGACCGGCTGCCGACGGCGCCGGTCCACCTGTCGCCCTCCCGCTTCGACCTGTCCGACGAGGAGTACGCCGAGATCGTGCGGCGGGTGGTCGCCGACGAGATAGGCACCGGCGAGGGTGCGAACTTCGTCCTCCGGCGCACCCTGCTGGCGGACATGGGCGACTACTCCCCGCACACCGCGCTGACCGTCTTCCGACGTCTGACCGAACGGGAGGCGAGCGCCTACTGGACGTTCGTCATCCACGTCGACGGCCGGGTGTTCGTCGGCGCCACCCCCGAACGGCACATCTCCGTGCGCGACGGCCGCGCCGTGATGAACCCGATCAGCGGCACCTACCGCTACCCGCCGGACGGGCCGACCCTCGACGGCCTCACCGCCTTCCTGCGGGACCCCAAGGAGACCGACGAGCTCTACATGGTGCTCGACGAGGAACTCAAGATGATGTCCCGGGTCTGCGCCGAGGGCGGCCGGGTCACCGGGCCCGCCCTCAAGGAGATGGCACACCTGGCCCACACCGAGTACTTCATCGAGGGCCGCACCCGCCGCGACGTACGGGAGATCCTCCGCGAGACGCTCTTCGCGCCGACTGTCACCGGAAGCCCGGTGGAGAGCGCGGCCCGGGTCATCGCGCGCTACGAGCCGCAGGGGCGGGGCTACTACAGCGGGGTCGCGGCGCTGATCGGACGCGACTCCTGCGGTGAACGGTCGCTGGACTCCGCCATCCTCATCCGTACCGCCGACATCGACGCGGACGGCCGGATGCGCCTCGCGGTCGGCGCGACGCTGGTGCGCCACTCGTCGCCCGAGGCGGAGGCCGCGGAGACCCGCGCCAAGGCTGCCGGGCTGCTCCAGGCCCTGGAGGCGGAGCAGCACGGCCCTGCGCCGTCCCCCGGGGCGAACGGGGTGAACGGGCCGAACCGGCCCGGGGGTCCGGGGCCGACGCGCTTCGCCGACCACCCGGCGGTCCGCGAGGCGCTCCGGGGACGCAACGCGGGCATCGCCGACTTCTGGCTGGCGTCCACCGCACCGAGCTCCCTGACGGTGCCGTCCCTGCTCGGCCTGAAGGCCCTGGTGGTGGACGCCGAGGACACCTTCACCGCGATGATCGTGCAGCAGCTCGAAGCCCTCGGCCCCACCGCACAGGTCGTGCGGTACGACGAGCCGTACGACCCGGACGGCTTCGACCTGGTCGTGATGGGACCGGGCCCCGGAGACCCGCGCGCCCTCGGCGACCCGAAGATCGCGGCGCTCGACGCGGCCACCGCGCGGCTGCTGCGCGACCGCGTCCCGTTCCTGTCGGTCTGCCTCAGCCACCAGGTCCTCAGCCTCCGGCTCGGCCTGGAGCTGGTGCAGCGAGACGAGCCCAACCAGGGCGTGCAGCGGACCATCGACCTGTTCGGACGGCCGGAACGGGTCGGCTTCTACAACACCTTCTCCGCGGTCAGCCCTGCCGCCCACCTCGACGTGCCCGACGTGGGGCGGGTGACGGTCGGCCGGGATCCCGCCACCGGCGAGGTGGCCGCGCTGCGCGGCGGCCACTTCGCGTCCTTCCAGTTCCACGCGGAGTCGGTGCTCACCGTGGACGGGCCCCGGCTGCTCGCCGACGCCCTGAAGGGAGTGCTGGCCCGGTGAGACTGGAAATCGCCTGGTGGGACCTGGACGGCACGCCGCAGACGGTCGATTCGCTGGGGGCACATCTGCGGGAGGGGGTCGCCGACGACTGGGCCGGCGTCCCCGGACTGCGTGCCAAGTTCTGGATCGCCGACCGGGACCGCAACCGCTGGGGCGCCGTCATGGTGTGGGAGGACGACCGCCCCGACCTCGCCGCCCTGCCGCCCAACCGGGCGGCCGAACTCATCGGACGGCCCGTCGGCCACCGCATGGGCTTCGAGGTCGAAGCCGTGGCGGAGGGCCTGTACACCCAGCCCGTCCTGCACGGCCTCGGTGCCGCGCTGTCGCCGCCCGCGCCCCACTGACCGCTCCCGCCCGCACCCGATGCCCCAGGAGACGTTCTCATGCACGCATACATGCTCGTGGACGCCTTTTCCCGCCGACCGCTGTACGGCAACCCGGTCGCGGTGTTCCTCGACGCCGTGGACCTGAGTGACGATCAGATGCAGCGCATCGCACGGGAGATGAACCTCTCCGAGACGACCTTCGTGCTGCCTCCGCGGGAGGGTGGCGACGCGCGCATCAGGATCTTCACGCCGGTCAACGAACTCCCCTTCGCGGGGCACCCGTTGCTCGGCACCGCGGTCGCCCTCGGGGAGACGCGCAAGCAGGACCGGCTGCGACTGGAGACCGCCATGGGCGTCATCCCGGTGGAGCTCGGCGACGACGACGGCGCGGTCACCGTACGGATGCGTCAGCCGCACCCCGTGTGGGAGCCGTACGAGCACGCCGAGGAACTCCTGGCGGCACTGGGCGTGTCCGCGTCCGTCGCCCCCGTCGAGGTCTACCGGAACGGCCCCCGGCACGTCTTCGTCGGCCTGGAGAGCGTGTCCGCGCTGTCCGCGTTGCGGCCGGACCACCGGGCCCTCGCCCGGTTCCCCGACATGGCGGCCAACTGCTTCGCGGGGGAGGGGACGAACTGGCGGGCCCGCATGTTCAGCCCCGCCTACGGGGTCGTCGAGGACGCGGCGACCGGTTCGGCGGCCGGACCTCTCGCCATCCATCTGGCCCGGCACGGCCTCGCCCGCTACGGCCAGGCACTGGAGATCTGGCAGGGGGTCGAGATGGGCCGGCCCTCCCTGATGCGCGCCACCGCCCGGGGCACCGGTGAGAGCGTCGAATCCGTCCATGTCGGGGGCCACGGTGTCACGGCCGGGAGAGGCACCCTCTTCGTCTGAACACGCTCCGGCGGCACGAAGCAGCGAGAAAGGCACGGGAGTTGAACACGAGCAGGTTCGAGAGTCTCACCGGTGCGACCGATCTCCGGTTCCCCGAGTACGACGACCCGCCGGCCGACCCGACGGGGCTGGTGCGGAGCTGGCTGGACCGCGCGGTGGAGCTGGAGGTCCGCGAGCCGCGGGCGCTGGCGCTGGCCACCGCCGACGGACGGGGACGCCCCTCCACCCGTATCGTCGCGGTGATCACCATCGACGACGACGGCCTGCTGTTCACCACCCACAGCACCAGCCGCAAGAGCCGCGAGATCGCCGAGACCGGCTGGGCGTCCGGACTCTTCTACTGGCGCGAGACCGGCCAGCAGATCAGCCTGAACGGCCCGGTGACAGCAGTCCCCGAGGACCGGGCGGACGCCCTGTGGGCCGCCCGCCCCGTCCCGCTGCACGCCATGTCGGCGGCGTCCCGGCAGAGCGAGCCGCTCGCCGACCCGGCCGGCCTGCAGGCGCATGCCGAGCAACTGGCCGCCACCGGGTCGGCCCTGCCCCGCCCCGAACGGTACGTCGGCTACCGGCTGCGCCCGGACGAGGTGGAGTTCTGGTGCGCGCGTTCGGACCGGCTCCACCACCGGCTGCTCTACCGCCGGGACGGGGACGTCTGGCACGCCACCCGGCTCCAGCCGTAGCGCAGCGAAGGGAGAGCGGCATTCATGGACACGGTCAGCTTCACCACGGCGATGGCACGCGTGCCGAGCCCGGTGACCGTCGTGACGACGTACGGTCCGGACGGCGTCCCGTACGGGTTCACCGCCGGCTCGTTCTGCTCCGCCTCGCTGGATCCGCCCCTCGTCCTGGTCTGCCTGGACAAGGGCGCGAGCACCCACCCGGCGTTCTCGACCACCCGGCGGTTCCTCGTCAACGTGCTGGGACGGGGACAGCAGGAGGTGGCCGGCCGCTTCGCGACCTCCGGCATCGACCGGTTCGCCGCCGGGGACATGAGCCCTCAGGAGCTCGGGCTGCCGGGGCTGCCGGGTGCCAGTGCGCGGATCGCCTGCAGCCTGCATTCCGTGCTGGATGCCGGCGACCACACGGCCCTGCTCGGTCGCGTCGAGGAGACCTTCACCAGCGACCGGACCCCCTTGGTCCATGTCGACCGCCTCTTCCACCACCCCGCCCCGAACCACCCCGCCCCGACCAATCCCGCCCCGAACCGGCCGGACCCGACCGGACGGCTCGCCGGACCCGACTCCAGGAGCCAACCGCCCATGCCCGGACGCGCGTTCCCGCTGATCTTCGCCGAACGAGTCGAGGCCACCGCCGAGTTCTACGAACTGCTCGGCTTCACCCGGCAGAGCCGGAACCCGCCCGAGGGCGAGCCCACGTACATCGGTCTGCGGCGGGGTTCCACCGAACTGGCCGTGGTCTCCGCCGACTGGTCCGTCACCCAGTGCGGCATCCCGCCCGGCCCCGGACCGCGCTTCGAGATGTTCGTCCTGGTCGAGGACCTGGACACCACCCTCAAGCAGCTCACCGACGGACGCGTGCCCCTGCTGCGCGCCCCTACGGACATGCCGTGGGGCGAACGCATCGCCCACGTCCTGGACCCCGACGGCAACCCCGTCGCCGTCGCCTGCGCGATCACCCCCTGACCACATACCTCCCCCGGGACGCACCATGACGCTGGACATCGCCGAGCTCACCGAACTGCTCGAACCGCCGCCGGACACCCGGACCGATCCGGACGCCTTCGTACGCGCCGCCATGGACTGGCACTTCAGCCCGGCCACCGGATCCGCCTTCTGGCTGGACCGGGCCCGCACACTGGACTTCGACCCCCGCAAGGACATCCGCACACTCGCCGATCTCGCCCGCTTCCCGAACGTCTCCGGCGAACTGCGGCACACCCCGGTCGCGGACCTCGTGCCGCGCGGTTACGGCGAACACCCCGACATCGTCGGCGTCTTCGAGAGCGGAGGCACCACCGGCGTGCCCAAGCGGGTCGTCCTGCTGCGGGACTGGCTGGAGCGGATGCTCGCCTGGAGCAACGCCACCCTGGACGCACACGGCTTCCCGCGCGGCACCGACTGGCTCGGACTGGTCCCCACCGGTCCGCACATCGTCGGCGAGTACTTCCGGCACTCCGCCGCCACCTTCGGGCGCCACGGCTTCGCCATCGACCTCGACCCGCGCTGGGTGAAGCGGTGCATCGCCGAGGGGCGCGGCGCGGAGGCGTCCGCGTACGCCGAGCACGTGATCGACCAGGCCGCCGACGTCCTGCGCAGCCAGGACATCGGCGTCATGACCATCACCCCGCCGCTGCTGGAACGGCTGGCCCGGCGCGAGGACCTCGTCGAGCTGGTCAACGAGAAGGTGCGGGCGATCCGTTGGGGCGGCACCCAGCTGGACCCCGACTCCCGCCACCTCTACCGCACCGAGGTCTTCCCCGACACGGTGCTCGCCGGCAACTACGGCAGCACCATGATCGTCGGCTTCGCCGGCGAGCGTCCGGGGCTGTCCGACGACGACCCGTGCGTCTTCGACACACTCGGCCCGCACGTCACGTTCGGCGTCGTCGACCCCGAGACCCGCGAGCCCGTCGCCTACGGGGAGCGCGGGCGGGTGGTGGCGCACCACCTCAGCCGGTCCTTCCTGCTGCCCAACAACCTGGAACGCGACCTGGCCACCCGCATGGCGCCACCCGAGGGCGGCTTCGGGGACTCGGTCGCGGACATCGCCCCCGTCGAGACCTTCGAGAGCGAGCAGGTCATCGAGGGCGTCTACTGATGGCCGGCACCCCCGGCACCCCGGACCGGCCACAGGGCGGGGCCGGTGCCCCCGCCACGCTGGAGGCACTGGGCCCCAAGGGCCCCTACCGGGCCCGCAACCGGCTCACCGTCACCGACGTACGCGGCGCCCCGGCCGCCGAACTCAGCCTGGTCCCGGCCCTGTTCGTGAACCGGACCCTCGCGGCCCTGCGGAACTCCACCCCGCTGCCCCCCGACGAACGGGTCGCCGCACTGCGCCGCGCCGCGGAACGGTTCGCCACCGGCACGGTCGCCGGCCGCACCGTCGAGGAACACGAACGTGACGTCAGCCGCGTCGGCGGCGTCCCGCTCGGAGTCGTCCGCCTGGCCACCCGTGCCATCGCCACCCGGCTGGAGGCGGCCTGGGAGAGCGCCCAGCAGGCCCGTCCGCAGGGCGCCGCCGACCACTGGCGCGACCCGAGGACCCGGGCCGGCCGCGCGGTGTGGACCCGGCGCGGCGAGGTGTTCGCGGTCAACGCGGCCGGCAACCACCCCGGGACCCACAGCCTGTGGCCGGAGGCGCTGGCGCTCGGCTACCGCGTCGCGGTGCGCCCCTCCCGCCGCGAACCCTTCACTCCGCACCGGCTGATCAGCGCCCTGCGCGCCGAGGGCTTCGGCGACGACCAGGTGGCCCTGCTGCCCACCGACCACGAGCGGGCCGACGACCTGCTGCGCGAAGCCGACCTCGGCATGGTCTACGGCGGCGAGGACGTGGTGCGGCGCTACCGGACCGACCCGACGGTGCTGACCCAGGGACCCGGCCGGTCCAAGGTCCTGCTGACCGGGGACGTCGACTGGCGCGACCATCTCGACACCGTCGTCGACTCCATCGCCCACCACGGTGGCACCGGCTGCGTCAACGCCACCGCGGTCTACGTCGAGGGCGACCCGGCCCCCCTGTGCGAGGCCCTCGCCGAACGCCTCGGCGCACTTCCGGCCCTGCCACCGGACGATCCCAAGGCGGTGCTCCCCGTCCAGCCCGGCGCCACGGCCCGGGCCATCGCGGCGCACCTCGCACGGCGGGCCGAGGGAACCCGGGCGTGGCGGGGCGCCGACGCGGTGGTCGCCGAGCTCGGCGACGGGAGCGCCGCCCTGCGGCCGGCCGTGCACCAGGTCGACCGCCCCGACGCGCCACAGACCGGGATCGAGCTTCCGTTCCCCTGCGTCTGGGTCGCCCCCTGGACCCCGGAGGCGGGCACGAAGGTCCTGCGGGACAGCCTCGTCCTCACCGTTCTCACCCGACAGGAGGAGCTGATCGACCGGCTCCTGGACGAACCGACCATCAGCAACGTGTACGTGGGTGACGAACCCACCCACCGGATCGAGCCGGGCCTGCCGCACGACGGGTTCCTCGGTGAGTTCCTGATGCGCAGCAAGGCGGTCATCCGGCGCTGAACCGTCACCCCACCACACTCCGTTCCATCTCAGAAGGGATCACCTCACCCATGCACGCCGTTTCGTACACCGCCCAGTGGATGGCCGCCGCCCGCGCCCTGGAGTCAGAGCGCGAGGACGCCCTGTACGTCGACCCGCTGGCCCGCGATCTCGCCGAGCCCAAGGGCTTCGATCTGATCGACCGCTACGCGGGCGGCGGACTGCTGCCGTTCATCACCATCCGCACCCGCTACCTCGACGACGCGATCCGCGACCTGCTCGCCGACGGCTCCATCCAGCAGGTGGTGCTGATAGCCGCCGGCATGGACACCCGCGCCTTCCGTCTGGACTGGCCCCAGGACATCGACCTCTACGAGGTGGACCACGGCCCCCTCATCGAGGAGAAGCGGCGCCGTCTGGACGCTCTGGGGGCCAAGCCCGCGGTGCGCCGCAACGAGGTGTCCGCCGACCTCACCCAGGAGTGGCTGCCCGCCCTGGAGGAGGCGGGCTTCGACCCGTCCCGGCCCACTCTGTGGGTCGCGGAGGCACTGACCTTCTTCCTCACCGAGGAGCAGGCGGCCGGCCTGCTGCGGCTGCTCGCCTCGGCCTCCGCGCCGGGCAGCCACCTGGCCTTCGACATCCTGGGCCGGGCTCTGCTGCGCTCCCCGTTCTCCAGGCCCTTCCTGGACAAGCTGGCTGCCGACGGCACCCCGTGGATCTTCGGCACCGACGAGCCGGAGCCCTTCCTGGAGGCCAACGGCTGGGACGTCGTGGACCTGAAGGAGCCGGGACAGCCCGGCGCCGGCGAGGGCCGCTGGCCCTACGACGTGCAGCCGCGCGGACGGCGGCACGCCAACCGGCTCTGGCTGATCCGGGCGAAGCTCGCCGCGGGCTGACCACGCGGCAATGGGGCGGCCCGGCGCCATGGGGTCCACCCACGGCGCCGGGCCGCCCGTGCGAGGGCAGCGGTCAGCGGTCCCTGAGCTGCGCGCGCAGCATCTCGTTCTCCGCCGCGAGGGCGGCGAGCTGCTCCCGTACCGGCTGGAGTGCCTCGGCGAGCTCGGCTTCCGAGAAGCGGGGGGTGATGTGTTTGGAGCAGTTCCAGGAGAGCCCCTCGACGCGGATCACCATCAGCTGTTCGGGCCTGCCGTCGGTACGGACGTCGGCGAGCCGCTCACTCAACTCCGGTTGCTCCGCGGTGTCCAGGGTCTCCGCCCGCGCCATCACCTTCAGCCGGATCCGGCGCGCGTAGTCCATGAAGAAGAGGGACACCCGGTCGTCCCCCCTGAGGTTGCCGGTGGTGATGTACTGCCGGTTGCCTCGTACCTCCAGGTAGGCCAGGGTCCCGGCGTCCAGGACGTGCACGAAGCCCGGCGGCCCGCCCCGGTACTGCACATAGGGCCAGCCGTCGGCGGTCACGCTGGCCAGGTAGAAACCGTCCCTCTGCGTGATGAACGCCGCCTCGTCCCGGCCGATCCGGTCGAGTTCCTCCGGGTCCCCACCGAGCATCCGTGCCATCGCCTCGGCGCTTCCCCGCTCCCGCTGGACGCTGCGCACGTTCTCCGTGAAGGCGAGATGGGCGTATCGGTTCATCTGATGTCCTCCGTGGATGCTTCGCTGTTCGGAGGGGGAGGCGGACTCCGCAGAGCAGGGCGACAAGCCGTGGCTCGCCGTCGGGGCGAACCGCAGTGCGCCGATCCTCCGTTCGCGAAGGAGAGCAAGCCGCGTTCGAGGCCGACCATAGCCGCGGATCCGTTGCGGGCAAAGGACACCGGTGACCTCCCGGCCGGCCGGCGCGAATGGTGCTCGTCGCGCTTTACGGAGCGTAAAAATGTTGTGCAATGTGTGATATGTAAAGCCGGTATGTGCGGTCACTTTGCGGTGGCGCGTTAGGATTCCGGTCATGGCGAACCTTCGTGAGGCACAGAAGCGGATGACCCGTCGTCTGCTGCTGGAGTCTGGACTCGAGCTCTTCGAGAAGAAGGGGTACGCGGCCACCACGGTCGACGACATCGCCACCGCGGCGGGCACCACGCGAGTGACCTTCTACGCGTACTTCTCCTCCCGCAGCGAACTGATGAAGGCGCTCATCGACGAGCGGCTCAACGAGGCGCTGCAGCGCGTCAGTTCCCCCGAGCACGGCTCCACGGCGCAGGACCTCGTCGCCACGATCGTCGAGGGGACACCGGAGGCGATCACGGCGTGGCTGCGGCGGACCGCCGACAACTGGCCGGCCATCCGGCCGATCATCCGCTGCGGCCGCGATGCCGCGGTGATCGACCCGGAACTCACCGACCTGGTCGAGCGGTGGATGGGCGAGGCCATCAGCGACATCGAGGACGGTCTGGTGACGGCGGGGCGCTTCGAGCCCCATCAGCGCCACTTCCGTGGTGTGCTCGCGATGGCGCAGCTCGACTTCGTCGCCCAGAACTGGGCCGGCGCCGACTGGAAGCTCACGCGTGACCAGATGCTCGACGAGCTCAGCGCCAGCTGGGTACAGCTGCTGACCTGATCCCGCCCCCGGGACGGGGAGTGCGGGGGCAGGGCCGTGCCGTTCAAGCGGTTCCGCCCGGCCCGGTGCGGCGGTCCGCGCCTCAGAGCTGCGTCGCGACCTCGAAGAGCAGCGCCCGGAGCCATTCGATGAAGTACTGATCGGCCAGCCGGGGATTCCAGACCATGTCGATCCCGAGCCCCGGGAGCGGGAACGGGAACTCCTCGATCCGCAGCTCGGAGAGCGTCCGCATGGTGGCGGCCACCTGGTGGCGAAGGAGAGCGACGCTGCCGCCCGCGCGGGCGACCAGGAAGGGCACCAGCAGGAAGTCGGAGACCAACTCGCCGACGCGGTAGGGGACACCCATGTCCTCCAGCACCGAATAGGGGAAGACCCGCCGGTCGGTGTCGACGACGATGTGCGGCTGGGTGGTCAGGAGGTCGAGCGCGCTCGCTTCGGGTGGCGCGTCCGGCGAGGCCACCACCACACAGCGGTCGTTGTACAGGCGCTCGCGCGGGTACGGAGAGAAGTGCCCCTCGGAGATCAGGACGACGTCGACGCCCTTGTCGGTGAAGGTGGCCTCGGTCGGCACCGTGATCGTCCGCAGACGCAGCAGGACGTGCGGAGCACGCTCGGCCATGAGCCGGGTCAGCCGAGGGGCGACGACGAACGCCGTGCTGTTCGTCATGGCGATCGTGATGACGCGCCGGTCCGTGGCGGGATCGAAGCAGGGGAAGTCGACGATCTGTGCCGCCTGTTGCAGCGCACTGCGCAGCGGCGCGATCAGTTCCAGCGCGCGCGGGGTCAGGGTCACGCCCGCCCCCTGCCGGACGACGAGGTCGTCGCCCAGCAGGCGTCGCATTCTCGTGAGGGCATGGCTCATCGCCGGCTGTGACAGGCCGACCCGCTCCGCCGCCCTGGTCACCGAACGCTCCTCCAGGAGCGCGAGGAGCGGGACCAACAGGTTGAGGTTGACCGAGGCGAGCCGGTCCAACCCCGAACCCGTGGTGCCTTCTTCGGTGTCGTCCATGGAGTGAACTCTAGGGGCGTGTTTCGAAAGTAGCGTCGTCTGCCCGAAGGGCAGGCTCGGCGGCGTCTGGTGCGTGCGATCGCAAGGCGGAGGGTCGCCCCGATACCGGGTGTATCGGGGTGAGCCCGACAACGCGGCGAGCGTGCGTGCCAGGCGTCGCCGAGCAGGCGGGACTTTCGAAGCACGCCCTAAGCGGCCTGCTGCGTCATGCGGCGCAACCGGGGCATCGGGATCCGGTAGTTCAGTGCCGCGGCCACACCGGTGCCGTCCTCGTGCGGCCAGCGCATCAACGCCGGGCCACCGCCGGGCTCTCCGTCGACGTACTCCGGTTCGCCCTCCAGCGGGAGATGGCCCACCGCCTTGAGGCTCAGACCGAACTGCTCGGTCCAGAAGTACGGCTGGAACCGGAGCGGCGGCGCGTCGTCACCGTGGAGGAGTGCCCGTGCCGCGACCTTCGCCTGTTCGATCGCGCTGCTCCACAAGGGGAGGCGGCGCAGGCCCTGCGGGGTGGGGAAGGCCGCGAGGTCCCCGACGGCGGCGACGTCGGGGCGGACGAGCCCGTGCGAGTCGACCGGGACGGCGCCGCGCACCACGAGGCCCGTGTCCGCGAGCCACTCCGTGTTGGGGATGTCGCCGACGGCGGACAGGAGCACCTCCGCCTCCAGGACCGAGCCGTCGTCGAGGACGGCGCGAGCGCTTCCGTCGTGCCGTTCGAGCCGTGCCGATCCGGGGGTCTCGACGATGGTGAGCCCCTGCTCCCGTGCGGCCCTGACGAAGACATCGGCGAGGTACGGGCCGAGCTGGAGCAGCAGCGGCGCCCCCTGGGAGACGAGGGTGACCCGGCAGCCCGCGGCCAGGCAGCCCGAGGCGATCTCCATCCCGAGCGGGCCTCCGCCGATCACGAGGACCGAGGGCCGGCCCGCCAGCCGGCTGCGCAGGGCGAGCGCGTCATCGAGGCCGCGCAGGGTGAGCTCCTCGGGAAGGTCGGACAGGCGCCGCGCCCGGGAGCCGGTGGCCAGGACGAGACGGTCGTACGGCAGCGCCGTACCGTCGTCGAGCGTGACGAGCCGCTCGTCGAGCCGGAGTCCGGTCGCGCGTACGCCCAGAAGTTCCTTCGCCCCGTGGCCGGCGGGCGGCAGTTCGTGCGACGACAGGTCGTCGCTGTCGAGCAGGAGCGCCTTCGACAGGGCCGGGCGGCTGTACGCCGGGTGCGGTTCGTCGCCGACGATGGTCAGCTCGCCGTCGAAGCCGGCCTCGCGGAGCGTGTCGGCCGCAGTGAGTCCGGCAATCCCGTTGCCGACGACGACGACGCGGTCCATCCGGTCGCCGTTCATACGATCCTCAGCGCCGCGACCGGACACACCCGGACGGCGGCGTTCGCCAGAGCGGCGTCGGCCTCGTCGACCTGCTCGCGGTCGAGCACCAGCTCGCCCTCGTCGTCGAGGTGCATGAGCTGCGGGGCGGCCTCCTCGCACAGGCCGTGGCCCTCGCAACGGGGGCGGTCAAGAACGATCTTCATGCGGGAATCACCTCCAGGACGGGGAGCTCCTCGATGCTCCGGGTGATGTTGCTGGGAACGCGGACCTCGGGCCCGACGACGAGGCGCTCGACGCGCCGGGACAGCGCCTCGATCACGGCGTGGGCCTCCAGGCGGGCGAGTCCCTGGCCGGCGCAGCCGTGCGGGCCGTAGCCGAACGACAGGTGGTCGACCGGATTGCGCTCCACGAGGAAGGCGTCCGGGTTCTCGTAGTGCCGGGGGTCGCGGTTGCCCGCGCCGAACAGGATCGCGATCTGCGCCCCCGCGGGGATGACGGTCCCGTCGATCTCGACGTCCTGGGTGGCCCGTCGGCCCCAGGCGTGGACGGGGGCCCAGAAACGCAGCGCCTCGTTGAACGCGGCCGGCACCAGCGACGGGTCCTCGCGGACCAGGGCGAGCTGGTCGGGGTGGGAGCCGAAGAGGGCGACGAGGTTGCCGATGGCGGCAATGGTGGTGTCGACGCCGGCCCCGAGGTACTGGTGGATGATGTGACCGGCCGTGTCGGGCGGGATGGTGCCCCGGGCCTCGGCGTCGAAGATGCCGCGGCCCACGGAGCCTTCGGCCAGGTCGGTGGCCCTGACCTGGGAGCACCAGGCGTAGAGCTCGCCGGCGATCGGGAAGTTGTCGGCCGTGCGCTGGTTCATCGGCCCGATGACCTGCATGGCGGCCTGCCCCCAGCGGAGCATGTTGTCGCGCACATGGCCGGTGAAGCCGATCAGGTCCGCGACGATCTCCAGCGGGAAGGTCCGGGCGAGTGCGTCGATCGCCTCGAAGGAACCCTTCTCGACGAGCTCAGCGACCAGAGCGTCGGCCTTCGCCTCGATCTGCCCCTTCAGGCCGCGCAGCGCACGCGGCGAGAGGTTCTCGGTGAGCGTGGCCCGCAGCTGGGTGTGGAGCGGCGGATCGGAGGCGAGCGAGGTGCCGGTGAGGGCCTCGTTGGCCATCGGGTTGAACCCGATCGAGGTCGAGGAGAACGACTGCCAGTCGGCGAGCGCGCCACGGATGACGTCATAGCGCGTCAGCGCGTAGACGTCGTTGCCGCGGAGGTGGACGACGGAGCCCTGTTCCCGCAGCTCGGCGTAGACGGGGTACGGGTCGAGGAGGACCTCGTCGGCGAAGAGGTCGATGTCCGAGGTGGGTGGGGTGCTCATGCCCCCAGTGAAAGTGGCAGACCTTACATCCAACAAATGAATGTTTTGCATGCGGCGACATGCACGTCATGCATGGCCCGGCTCTCCATGCCGCGGGGCCTCCGTGGCCGTCGAAGCGCCCCGCGACTGGGTTCCCGCCCTGCTTGCGGGCGACACGCGGCCGCCTCCCACCGTCGAGTACACCCTCCGCGTACATTGTTTTTTCTGTGTGTTCAATTCATTGACGCCGTGTAAAACGAGTGGCTAGTGTGCCAGCAGCCAACAGGGTGCAGCGCATCCCACCCGGACACGTGAGGGCAGGCATGAGCGTCAAGAGCAATACCGTGAACACCGTTCTGGGCCCGGTGCCGGCCGAGGAACTGGGCGTCGTCTCGGTCCATGAGGCGCTGCTGTCGGTGGTGCCGGGTGCGGAGTACGCCTTCGACATCACCATCGACCGCGCGGAGATCTTCGAGATCCTCGCCGCGAAGCTGACGGACTTCCGCGCCCACGGCGGCGGCACGATCGTCGACAGCACCGGCATGTTCCACGGCCGGGACGTCCGGCTGTACGAGAGCCTCTCCCGTACGACCGGCGTGCACATCGTCGCCTCGACGGGCCAGGGCCCGGAGGAGTCGCTCGGCGGCTACTTCCTCACGCCCCAGACCAACCCGCCGACGCCGTGGCCGGCCGACAAGTTCGCCGACCTCTTCACCAAGGAGGTCGTCGAGGGCATGGTGGTGCCCCGCGTGGAGCGGCGCGGCGGGGCCGGCCTGGTCGCCACCGTCGCGACCCCGGAGGGCATGACCGCGACCGACGAGAGCCTGTTCCGGGGTGCGGCCCGGACCGCGCTGAGCACCGGCGTCGCGGTCTCCCTCCAGTACGGCAGCGACGCCGTGCACGACCTCGACGTCGTCCTGGACGAGAAGCTCCCGGCCGACCGGGTCGTCGTCGGCGGACTCGACCGCAAGGACGCCGTCGCCGCCGGCGCGCCCCAGGAGATCGCCCGCCGGGGCGCCTACGTCGCGTTCGACCACGTCGGCGTGGAGGACGAGGCCCATATCGCCGACGCCGAACGCGCCGCCCTGGTCGTCGAGTTGGTGCGGGCCGGCTTCGGCCACCGGATCCTGCTGTCGAGCAGCGCGACCGGGGTGGCGAAGGGGCATCCCGGCAACGACCTGCCGTACAGCTACGTCCTGACCACCTTCGTCCCGCTCCTGAAGGCCCAGGGCCTCAGCGACGAGGACGCGCAGCGGATTCTCGTGGACAACCCGCGCGAACTGCTGTCGGTGCGCTGAGCGACCGTCAAGTCTCTTTCTTCGAAGGTGAGTGTTGTGTCGAGAGTGAACACCGTCCTGGGGCCGATCCCGGCCGAGGAGCTGGGCCTTGTCGCCGTCCACGAGCACGTCGGCTACGGCATGCCCGGCTCCGAACTGGACACGAAGTGGTGGAAGACCCCCGAGCAGCGGTACGAGGAGACCGTCCCGAAGCTGCGGGCCTTCCACGAGTACGGCGGCGGCACGTTCGTCGACGCGACCGGGATCTGCAACGGCCGTGACGTCGACTACTACAAGTCGCTGTCCGCGAAGACCGGCGTCCACATCGTCGCCTGCACCGGCTTCGTCGGTGGCGACACCGCCCTGCGGCACTTCGCCCAGGCCGATGTGGACTACCTGACCCAGCAGTTCGTCCACGAGATCACCGTCGGCATCGGCAACACCGGCAGCCTCGCCGGTGTCATCAAGGTCGGGGTGAGCCGCGGCGGCCGGATGACGGACCTGGACAAGCGCATCTACCGCGCCGCTGCCCGCGCCTCGCTCACCACGGGCGTGCCGATCCTGACCCACCTCGCGATCGACGCCGAGAACGCGATCGCGATCTTCGAAGAAGAGGGTCTTCCGCTGCACCGCGTCCTGTTCGGCCACGTCGACGACGGTGTGAACGCCGACAAGACCCGGGACGTCTGGATCGCCGAGCAGGGCGGCCGGATCGGCTTCGACACCTTCGGCTACGAGACCGAGCTGCCGGACCCGCCGTTCTGGGCCCGCCCCCGCAAGGAACGGCTCGACCACTTCCTCCGGTTCATCGGCGAAGGCCGGATCAACCAGGTCCTCGCCTCGGCCGACGCCAACTGCAGCCCGCTGGGCTGGCCGGGCGTGAAGGGCCACACCGTCAACTACATCTTCGAGGACCTCATCCCGGACCTCCGCGCCGCCGGCCTCGACGAGGCCGCGATCAAGACGATCTTCGTCGACAACCCGGCCGACTTCCTCACCATCCAGAAGTAGAGAGAACCACCATGCAGCTCTCAGACCTGAAAAACCTGAAGATCGCCATCGTCGGGGCCGGGTACGGCGGCGCGGCAGCGGCCAAGGCCCTCAGCCTGCTCGGCGCCGACGTCAACGTCTACGAGCAGGCGAACCAGATCCGGGAGGTCGGCGCCGGCATCGGCCTGCGTCCGTCCACCATGAACTGGTTCCGCAAGTGGGGCATCTTCGACGCGATCGCCAAGGTGACCTCGCCGAGCGACTACTTCGAGATCCTCACGGCCACCGACGAACGGATCATGAAGGAGGCGTGGCCGGTCGCGGGCGAGCAGGTCCACACCCACCTGATCCACCGCGGCGACTTCATCGAGGCGCTCCTGGGCGTACTCCCCGAGGGCATGGTGCACCTCGGCCACAAGCTGGAGAGCATCCAGGACAACGGCGACCGCTCCGTCCTCACCTTCGCCAACGGCAACACGGTCGAGGCCGACCTGGTCGTCGGTGCCGACGGCATCAAGTCGGTGGTGCGCCAGCAGCTCTTCAGCGACAAGGGCCCGGTGTTCTCCGGTGAGCACGCCTACCGCGCCGTGATCTCCGCCGACGACGCCTACGGGATGGTCACCGACGACAACCTCCGGATGTACATCGGCCGGGGCACGAAGGTCTACCTGCTGCCGCTGCGCCACCGGGGCCAGGTCTCGTTCGACATCACCGCCCTGTGCCCGGACAGCACCTGGGCGCCGCAGATCACCAAGGACGACCTCCTGGCGACGGTGGAAGGCTTCGACGAGCGCATCGTCAACATCACGCGCGACCTCGACATGGACACCGTCAACATCCGCGCGGTCTACGACATCGACCCGGTCGACACCTGGCACTCGGACTCCGTCGTCCTCGTCGGCGACGCCGCCCACTCGATGCTGCACCACCAGGGCCAGGGCGCGAAC
Organism: Streptomyces sp. NPDC052052; assembly: GCF_040680455.1. Taxonomy (NCBI): domain Bacteria; kingdom Bacillati; phylum Actinomycetota; class Actinomycetes; order Kitasatosporales; family Streptomycetaceae; genus Streptomyces; species Streptomyces sp. NPDC052052. Next base: position 199,176 of record NZ_JBFAWU010000011.1, read on the forward strand.
TCGGCCATCGAGGACGCCGGCGCGCTCGCCGAGGCCCTGCGGGAGGCGGACTCGGTGAAGGAGGCCCTGGCCCTGTACCAGGCCACCCGCAAGCCGGTGACCGACGAGCTGCAGCGCATCTCGCGCTCGGGGTGGACCGAGGAGGAGATCGACGACGTCTTCCCCGGCCAGAAGCCCGCAACCGTTGCCGGACAGGAGTGACCTGATGCCCCTGCATCCCGAGATCGCCAGTTTCCTCGCCGGCCTGCCGACCCCGCCCGAGGGGCCGCTCGACCCGGTCGCCATGCGCGCCGCGGACGAGGCCCACGTCGCCCCCGTCGAGGAGCGCCTGCCGCTCCACGCGGTCGAGGACCTGACCGCACGGACTGCCTCGGGTGACGTACCGGTGCGGATCTACACGCCGACCGAGGCCGACCGCCACGGTGTGCTGGTCTACTTCCACGGCGGCGCGTTCTTCCTCGGCAGCCTGGAGACGCACGACCACGTCGCGCGCTCGCTGGCGAAGGAGACCGGGCTCACGGTCGTCTCCGTCGGCTACCGCCTGGCGCCCGAGGCCGCCTTCCCGGCCGGTCTCGACGACTGCTACGCGGTGGTGCGCTGGGTCGGCGAGGAGGGCGGTGTCCCGACCTGGGACGGCACGACCCTCGCCCTCGCCGGCGACAGCTCGGGCGGCAACTTCGTCGCCGCGGTCGCGGCCCGGGCCCACGACGACGGCTTCGACCGGATCACCCACCAGATCCTCTACTACCCCTCGCTCGACCTGGACTTCGACGTCGACCGCTACGCCTCGCTGCGGGAGAACGCCGTGGGCTACGGCCTGGAGACGGCGGGGCTGAAGCCCTTCAACGCCTTCTACCTCGACAGCGGCGCCGATCCCGCCGACCCGCTGGTCTCGCCGATCAAGCGCGCCGACCTCGGTGGGCTGCCCCCGGCGCTCGTCCTCACCGGCGAGTTCGACCCGATGCGCGACGAGGGCGAGCTGTACGGGCAGCGACTGGCGGAGGCCGGCGTGGACGCCACGGTGAGCCGGTACGAGGGCGCCGGGCACGGATTCGTCCAGCACTTCTCCTGGCTCCCGGAGTACCACCAGGCCTTCACCCAGACGCGCGACTTCCTCAGTCGCCGCTGACGGCACACCCGCGTACGAGTTCGGAAAGAGGGCCATGACGCACGAAGTCTCCGTCCATCCCCTGTTCTCCCCCTGGGGACGGTTCGGTCTCTACAGCTTCTTCATCGACGCTCCGGAGCCGGCCATCGTCGACACCGGCATCGCCACCTCGCCCGCCGAGGGCATGGCGCCCGCCCTGGAGGCGATCGGGCGCCGCATCGAGGACGTGCGATGGATCCTGCTGACGCACGGTCACATCGACCACGTCGGCGGGGCGTACGCCCTGTGGGAGCTCACCGGCCGACGCGCCAAGGTGGTCATCCACGAGGCCGACGCGCCCATGCTCCGCTCGCGGCGGGCCCATGTGGAGGAGTACCTCGCGGCGCGGGGCCAGTACCTGGGCGACCCCGAGGGCGAGGCGAAGGTGACCGCCGCCGGGAACGCCGTCATCTCCGGGGAGATGGAGCCCTCCCTGCTGGTCAGGGGCGGGGAGACGCTCTCGCTCGGCGGCGATGTCACCGTCTCGGTGCACTCGATCCCGGGCCACACGCCCGGGTCGGTCGCCTACGTCGTCGACGGGCAGCAGTCGGTGTTCGTCGGGGACTCCGTGCAGGTCCACGGCGCGGCCAACGGCTTCCCCGGCTACACGGACCCGGTCGCCTACCGCACCAGCCTGGAGTACCTGCGCGACGAGATCCGCCCGCGGCACCTGTACCTCGGGCATCCCTACCGCCGGGCCGACGGCACGCCGTACGACGTCGAGCTCGACGCCGACCAGGCCCAGGAGGCCATCACCCAGAGCCTCACCATCGAGGGCCGTGTGAACGCGGCCGCCTGCGGCTGTCTGCAGGCCGGCCTGCCGGAGACGGACTCGCCGTACTCGCCGTTCGCCCGCGCCGCCGCGGACCTCGGCTACACCGGCGACCCCACGCTCGAGCCGTCGCCGTTCTTCACGTCGATGCACGGCTACCGCACGCACCTCGACCAGAACTCGTGACACAGGAGCTTCGCACTCATGACTGACTTCCAGACGATCCGAGCGGGGGAGCAGGACATCGCCGTCCGCAAGGACCTCCGGGTCCCGATGCGGGACGGTGTCACGCTGGCGGCCGACACCTACAGCGGCGTCGACGACAAGCCGCGTCCGGCGCTCGTCGCGCTCAGCCCGTACGGCAAGGAGCTCCAGGCGCTCGCGCTCACCACGCCGCCGCAGCGGCGCCCCAGCCCGATGTGGGACGGCTGCATCGAGGCGGGTGACATCGCGCGCGTCGTCAAGGAGGACTACGTCCACGTCATCGGCGACCTGCGCGGCTCCGGCGCCTCCGAGGGCGAGCACATCGGCAACTACAACGCCGGTGGCGTCTCGCTCGGCCAGGACGCGTACGACTTCATCGAGTGGGTCGCGGCCCAGCCGTGGTGCGACGGCAACGTCGGCATGATCGGCATCTCCTACTTCGGCTCGATGCAGGTGCTGGCGGCGGCCGAGCGTCCGCCGAGCCTCAAGGCGATCTTCGTCAGCGGCGGTCACTACGACTTCTACGAGACCACCTACCACGGCGGTGTCATGTGGTTCATGCCGCGCGCCGCCCGTGAGGGACGCGGCGGCGACTCCGGCTGGGCCTTCACCGACGGCGTCAAGTCCCGCATGCTGGAGACCTATTCGCCCGAGGAGATCAAGGAGCGCGTCGCCAAGCGGCTCCAGGACCCGGACGTGGCCGCCTGGCCGAACCTGTTCCATGTGCTCAACTACCCGAAGAATCACGAGGCCTGGTTCGACATCGTGATGAACGAGGTCGACGGCGAGTGGTACGAGGAGCGCAACCCCATCACGCTCGCGCCCCGCATCGACATCCCGGTCTGGCTCCAGATCGACCAGGGCCGCGGCTGGACGATGGACGGCACCATCGAGACGTACCACGCCCTGAAGGGCCCGAAGAAGCTCGACATCGGCCCGTACCCGCCGATGCAGTCGCGCCCCTTCATCGAAGAGCACGACAAGATGTTCCGCTGGTACGAGTACTGGCTCAAGGGCATCGACAACGGCATCATGGACGAGCCCGCCGTGACCGTCCACGTCGAGGGATCGCGCGAGACCGTCACCGGTGCGCAGTGGCCGCCGAAGGACATCGAGCACAAGTCCCTCTACCTGCGCCCGCGCCGCAAGCTCTCCTTCGAGCCCGAGCTCATGGGCGCCGAGCACGCCGCGCCCGACGGCTTCTACCAGGCACCGCTGACGGTGACCGACAAGGTGGAGATCCTCAGCTGGAGCACCGCCCCGTTCACCGAGCCCACCGAGATGATGGGCCAGGGCGCGGCGCACCTCTTCGTGGAGATCGACCAGCCCGACACCAACTTCATCCTGCGCATGTGGGACGAGGCCCCGAACGGCAAGCGCCAGCTCCTCACGACCGCCTACCTCAAGGCATCGCACCGCGAGCTGGACGAGGAGCGCACCACGGAGGGCGACCCCTACCACCCGCACACCCGCGCGGTGCCGGTCGAGCCGGGGAAGATCGAGGAGTACGTGCTGCGGGTCTACCCGTTCGCGGCGACGTTCCTGCCGGGGCACAAGCTGGTCGCGGAGCTCTCCAACGACGAGCCGCTGGCCGACGAGCACAACGCCCTGCTGCCGCCGGACGCGTTCCACCTGCCGGTGGGCCGCCCCGTCACGCACAAGATCTACCGTGACGCCGCGCACCCGTCCCGGCTCGTGCTGCCGTTCACGACGACGGCGAAGACCCGGGCGGGCTCCGCGGACGACTGAGAAGGAGACCGGCCCTCTCCTCCTGACGCGTCACCGACGCGTCAGGAGGAGAGGGCCCCGGCGTTGCCCGGTCACACCGGCGGATAGGGCAGAGGGCTCGTCCGCGTCGGCCCCGCGTGCCAGAGCGCCGACCAGGTGACCGGGGTGACCAGGCCGCTCGGCAGGAGCGGCGGATGGTCCGCCTGGAAGCTCTGCACGGCGAGCAGGGTCCGGGGCCCGAACGTTCCGTCGACCGCGGTCCACGGCAGATAGTGACGGTTGGCCAGCATGCACTGCACCTGGGAGACCCGGTCGCCCTGCTCGCCGTACACGGTCAGTTCGTCGCCCTCGTAGAAGACGCAGACGGCCCCGGACCCGGGCGGTGGCGTCGGGGCGCCGGAGTCGGCCGAGGCGCCCGGGGCGGCGGTGAAGCCGGAGGTCAGGGCGACGGTGGCCACGGCGATGGCGGCCAGGGCCGAGACCCTGGCGGTCCTGCGGAACGACAGCATCTTCCGGATCATGGTGAGCTGCTCCTGGTGCGGTGGTGGTACGGGCGGGATGGTGCGGGTGGTGCCGGTGCGACGGGGTGCCGGTGCCCGGCCCGAGCCGCGCACCGTCCTCACCGAGCACAACACCGCGTACCGCCCGTACGTCACTGTCCGGGCCCGCTCGGCGTGTCAGGGCGCCGGGCGCGGGCTGCCGCAGGAACGCAGGAACTCCCGGGTGCGGCGGGCGATGGGGAAGGGCCGGTCGGGCGGGCACGGATACATGTCCTGCTCGACGATGGCGAAGAGATCGGCGTCCAGCTTCCGGGCGGCGGCGAGCACGGGCTCCAGCGCCGGCACCCCGCCCGGCGGTTCGCACATCACCCCGCGCGCCACGGCGGGCCCGAACGGCACCTCCTCGGCCACGACGTCGGCCAGGATCTCCGGATCGACCTGCTTGAGGTGCAGATAGCCGATCCGTTCCCCGTAGGTCTCGATCAGTTTCACGCTGTCGCCGCCGCAGTAGGCGTAGTGGCCGGTGTCGAGACAGAGCGAGACCAGGTCGGGATCGGTGCCGTCGAGGAACCGGCTGACGTTCTCCTCGCTGTCGACATGGGTGTCGGCATGCGGATGGACGACGATGCGCAGCCCGAAGCGGTCCCGCACCTCGCGGCCCAGCCGCTCCGTCTGGGTGGTGAGGAAGCGCCACTGCTCCGCGGTGAGCGTGCGCTCCTCCAGGAGTTCACCCGTCCGGTCGTCCCGCCAGAACGACGGGATGACCACGAGATGCCCGGCGCCCATCGCCTGGGTGAGAGCCGCGACATCGGCGACCTGGGCCCAGGTCCGGTCCCAGACGTCCGGCCCGTGGTGCAGTCCGGTGAAGACCGTGCCCGCCGAGACCCTGAGCCCCCGGCGGCCGGTCTCGTCGGCGAGGCGGGCCGGGTCGGTCGGGAGGTACCCGTACGGGCCGAGCTCGATCCACTCGTAGCCCGCTTCGGAGACCTCGTCGAGGAAGCGGTGCCAGGGCACTTGCCGGGGATCGTCGGGGAACCACACCCCCCACGAGTCGGGTGCCGAACCGATACGGATACGGGCCGGAGCCGATGCCGAGGAGGTCATGCCGCCCAGCCTCTCGGCCCCCGGGATACGTGTCAATTATTCGCGCATATGTCTGGACAAAACGTTGACAGGTTTCCAGGGAAGAGGTAGGGGGTGTCCTGTGGATCAGGCGGGATCGGGGCGCGTCATCCAGGCGCCGTGAGTCCGACACGTTCCACGGGACACCTCCTGGACCTGGACGGGGGAGCAGCCGTCCCGGTCGCCGCTCGAAGGGATGCAGATGCCTGAGCCGTACGACGTGATCACCATGGGCCGGATCGGCGTGGATCTCTATCCCCTCCAGGCCGGTCTGCCGCTGGCCCGGGTCGACACGTTCGGAAAGTTCCTCGGCGGCTCACCCACCAACGTCGCCGTCGCGGCGGCCCGGCTCGGCCGGCGGACCGCGGTGGTGACCCGTACCGGCCGCGACGCCTTCGGGGACTATCTCCACGACCAGTTGCGGGAGTTCGGGGTGGACGACCGGTGGGTGACGCCGGTCGACGCGTATCCGACGCCGGTCACCTTCTGCGAGATCTTCCCGCCGGACGACTTCCCCCTCTACTTCTACCGGCAGCCCAAGGCCCCCGACCTGGAGATCCATGTCTCGGAACTCGACCTCGACGCGGTGCGCTCCGCCCGGGTCTTCTGGATGACGGGCACGGGGCTGTGCGCCGAACCGAGCCGTACCGCGACCCTGGCCGCCCTGCGCGCCCGCGACCGGTCCGGCATCACGGTCTTCGACCTCGACTGGCGCCCGATGTTCTGGCCCGCGGCGGACCGGGCCACCGCGGAGGAGACCTCCTCCCCGGCCGCGGACGTCCCCACCGCCCGCTACCGCGAGGCCCTCGCCCTCGCCACCGTCGCCGTCGGCAATCTCGACGAGTGCGAGATCGCGACCGGCGAGCGTGAACCGTACCGGGCCGCCCGCGCCCTGATCGCCGCAGGGGTCGAACTCGCCGTCGTCAAACAGGGCCCCAAGGGTGTGCTCGCCGTCCACCGCGACGGCACCGTGGCCGAGGTGCCGCCGCTGCCCGTCGAGGTCCTCAACGGGCTCGGCGCCGGTGACGCCTTCGGCGGGGCGCTCTGCCACGGACTGCTCGCCCGATGGGGAACGGAACGCACCATGCGCTATGCCAACGCCGCCGGCGCCATCGTCGCCTCCCGGCTCGCCTGCTCCTCGGCCATGCCGTTCCCGCACGAAGTCGAAGCGGCCCTGACCGAAGGCGCGGTCGTCCCCCCACCCACAGGAGCCACGGGAGTTACCGGAGCCACCCCATGACACCCCGACCGCATCGGCCCCCGAGAAGCACGGCCGGAGGCCGGGGAGCGGGTAGGGAGGAAGCATGACGACGCACAACCCCTCGCTCCACCACCTCCGTGCGGGAAGCGCCGCAAGCGGCCCCTACACCCTCGACATCGACCCGAAGCGGGCCGGCTGGGACCGGTCGAGCCTGCGCGTGCTCGATCTGGAGCCGGGTGGAGTTCACACCCTCGTCACCGGGGAGAGCGAGTGGATCATTCTGCCGTTGTCCGGTGGCTGTACGGTGCACACCTCAGATGAGATCTTTGAACTGCTGGGCCGGGAAAGTGTGTTCAGCGGGGTGTCCGACTTCGCGTACGTACCGCGTGACGCCCAGGCACAGATCGCCTCCGGCGCAGGGGGCCGCTTCGCCCTGGCAGGAGCGAAGTGCGAGCGACGACTCCCCGCTCGTCACGGTCCCGCGTCGGAGGTTCCCGTCGAACTGCGCGGCGCCGGGAACTGCTCCCGCCAGGTGAACAACTTCGCCGCCGCCGACACCTTCCCCTGCGACCGGCTGATCGCGGTCGAGGTCCTCACCCCGGGCGGCAACTGGTCGTCCTACCCTCCGCACAAGCACGACGAGCACCGCCCCGGCATCGAATCCGTGCTGGAGGAGATCTACTACTTCGAGGTGGAGCACGACGGCCTGGGCTACCACCGGGTGTCACCGTCGAGGGACGGCGGTACGGACGTCCTCGCCGAGGTCCGCAGCGGCGACGCGGTCCTGATCCCGGACGGCTGGCACGGCCCGTCCATCGCCTCACCCGGCCGCACCCTCTACTACCTCAACGTGATGGCGGGCCCGGGGGAGAAGCGGGAGTGGCTGATCAGCGACCACCCCGACCACGCCTGGATCCGTGAGACCTGGCCCGCCCAGCCCGTGGACCCCAGACTTCCGTTCCCCGGCCCGGAGGCCACCGCATGAGCACGCCACGCACCCGCCGGCTCACCACCGCCCAGGCCCTGGTGACCTTCCTGGCCCGCCAGTACACCGAACGCGACGGGCACCGGCAGCGCCTGATCGCCGCCACCTGGGGCATTTTCGGCCACGGCAACGTCGCCGGAATCGGTCAGGCACTGGTCGAGTCGGGCCCGGCGATGCCCTATCTCCAGGGCCGCAACGAGCAGGCCATGGTGCATGCCGCCGTCGGCTACGCCCGCCAGTCGGGGCGGCTCTCCGCCCACGCCGTCACCACCTCCATCGGCCCCGGCGCCACCAACCTCGTGACCGGCGCCGCCCTCGCCACCATCAACCACCTCCCCGTCCTGCTCCTGCCCGGGGACACCTTCGCGACCCGGCCCGCCGACCCCGTCCTCCAGCAGCTCGAAGTCCCCTTCGCGGGCGACCTCTCGGTCAACGACTGTCTGCGCCCCGTCTCCCGCTACTTCGACCGGATCACCCGCCCCGAGGCCCTGATCCCGGCCGCCCTCCAGGCCATGCGGACCCTCGCCGACCCGGCGGAGACCGGCGCGGTCACCCTCGCGCTGCCGCAGGACGTGCAGGCCCAGGCGCATGACTGGCCCGAGGAGTTCCTCGCCGAACGCACCTGGCACGTCCGCAGGCCCGCCCCCGATCCGTACGAACTCGACCGCGCGGTACGGGCCGTGTCCACCGCCCGCCGGCCGCTGATCGTGGCGGGCGGCGGCGTTCACCACAGCGCGGCCGAGGAGACCCTCGCCGCGTTCGCCACCGCCACCCGCATCCCCGTCGCCGCCACCCAGGCCGGCAAGGGCTCCCTGCGCCACGACCACCCCGCCGACGTCGGAGGCATCGGCCACACCGGCACCGCGACCGCCGACGAACTCGCCCGCACCGCCGACCTGGTGATCGGCATCGGCACCCGCTACTCCGACTTCACCACCGCCTCCGGCACCCTCTTCGCGAACCCGCAGGTCCGCTTCCTCAACATCAACATCACCGGCTTCGACGCCCACAAGCTCGGCGCACTCCCGCTCGTCGCAGACGCCCGCACCGCCCTCGAAGCCCTCGCCGCCGAACCGGCCCTCCGCACCCACCGCGTCGACCCGTCCTACGAGGCCGAGTACACCGACGCCAAGGAGAAGTGGGAACGCCGCGTCACCGCCGCGTTCACCGCCGACGACCCGCACGCGCGCCCCACTCAGGCCCAGGTCCTCGGCCTCCTCGACGACCTCGTCACCGAGGACGACATCCTGATCAACGCGGCCGGCTCGCTCCCCGGCGACCTGCACAAACTCTGGCGGACCCGCTCCGTGGACCAGTACCACGTCGAATACGGCTACTCCTGCATGGGCTACGAGATCCCGGCCGCGATCGGCGTCCAGCTGGCCGCCCCCGACCGCCCCGTCTGGGCCCTCGTCGGCGACGGCACTTACCTGATGAACCCCACCGAGATCGTCACCGCGGTGCAGCAGCGACTCCCCGTGAAGCTGATCGTGCTGCAGAACCACGGCTACGCGTCCATCGGCGGCCTCTCCGAGACCGTCGGCGCCGAACGCTTCGGAACGGCCTACCGCCACCGCGCCGCCGACGGCACCTTCACCGGCCCGCCGCTCCCCGTCGACCTCGCGGCCAACGCGGCCTCGCTGGGCATGCGGGTGCTGCGTACCAGGACCGTGCGTGACCTGCGGGAAGCCCTGGCCGAGGCGCGTACCGAGGACCGTCCCACTTGTGTCTACGTCGAGACCGAAACGGCAGACACAGTGTCGGCCCCGCCCCCGGCGCAGGCGTGGTGGGATGTTCCTGTAGCCGAAACGGCCACCCGGCCGTCGGCCGTGAAAGCCCGGGAAGAGTACGACCGCCATGTCGCCGACCGACGCCATCACCTCTGAAGGAGTTTGGACATGAAGACCGTCAACCACTGGATCGGTGGCAAGACCGTCGAGGGCGCGTCGGGCAACTACGGCCCGGTCACCGACCCGGCCACCGGCGCCGTCACCACCCAGGTCGCGCTCGCCTCCCTCGAAGAGGTCGACGCCGCGGTCGCCGCGGCCAAGGACGCCTACGCCACCTGGGGCACCTCCTCGCTGGCCACCCGCACGGCCGTCCTCTTCCGCTACCGCGCGCTGCTGGACGCCCGCCGCGAGGACATCGCCGCACTGATCACCGCCGAGCACGGCAAGGTGCACTCGGACGCGCTCGGCGAGGTCGCCCGCGGTCTGGAGATCGTCGAGCTGGCCTGCGGCATCACCACCCAGCTCAAGGGCGAGCTGTCCACCCAGGTCTCCAGCCAGGTCGACGTCTCCTCGATCCGCCAGTCGCTCGGTGTCGTCGCCGGCATCACCCCGTTCAACTTCCCGGCCATGGTGCCGATGTGGATGTTCCCGCTCGCCATCGCCTGCGGAAACACCTTCGTCCTCAAGCCCAGCGAGAAGGACCCGTCGGCCGCCAACCTGCTGGCCGAGCTGGCCGCCGAGGCCGGTCTGCCGGACGGCGTGCTGAACGTCCTGCACGGCGACAAGGTCGCCGTCGACGGCCTGCTGACCCACCCCGACGTGGCCGCGGTCTCCTTCGTGGGCTCCACCCCGATCGCCCGCTACATCCACGCCACCGCCTCCGCCAACGGCAAGCGCGTCCAGGCGCTCGGCGGCGCGAAGAACCACATGCTGGTGCTCCCCGACGCGGACCTCGACGCCGCGGCCGACGCCGCCGTCTCCGCCGCGTACGGCTCCGCCGGTGAGCGCTGCATGGCGATCTCCGCGGTCGTCGCCGTCGGCTCCATCGCCGACGAACTCGTCGCCAAGATCAAGGAGCGCGCCGAGAAGATCAAGATCGGTCCCGGCAACGACCCGACGTCCGAGATGGGCCCGCTGATCACCGCCGCCCACCGCGACAAGGTCGCCTCCTACGTCACCGGCGCCGCCGCCCAGGGCGCCGACGTCGTCCTCGACGGCACCGCCTTCACCGTCGAGGGCTTCGAGAACGGCCACTGGATCGGCCTCTCCCTCCTCGACAACGTCTCCACCGACTCCGACGCGTACAAGGATGAGATCTTCGGCCCGGTGCTGTGCGTCCTGCGCACCGAGACGTACGAGGAGGGCGTCGCCCTCATGAACGCCTCCCCGTTCGGCAACGGCACCGCGATCTTCACCCGCGACGGCGGCGCCGCCCGCCGCTTCCAGCTGGAGATCGAGGCCGGCATGGTCGGCGTCAACGTGCCGATCCCGGTGCCGGTCGGCTACCACTCCTTTGGCGGCTGGAAGGACTCCCTCTTCGGCGACCACCACATCTACGGCAACGACGGCGTGCACTTCTACACCCGCGGCAAGGTCGTCACCACCCGCTGGCCCGACCCGGCCGACGCCCCGGCAGGCGTGGACCTGGGCTTCCCGCGCAACCACTGACCGCCCCTGGTTCCGCTGTCCCACTGCGCCGACGGCCTGTACGGAAGCTGTGTCCGTACGGGCCGTCGGCGCAGAGAGGCGGCGGTCGTCCGCACCACCGGCACGCCCACGGACTCGCACCGGCCCGTATACCCGTGGTGCCGCGCCGCTGCCCCGCCTACGCTCCCTCCCATGCGCAGCGTCTTCGCGTTTCCCGCGGGTGAGCGGGATGAGATCACCGCGTTGCTCGATCGACACCTGCCCCAGCAGCGCGATCCGTGGACTCTTGACGGCAACCTCTCCATCGAGATCGACGACGAACGGACCGGCTGCCTCTTCTCCGACTGGAGTCCAGAGAGCCGATCGGAGCGCGAACGGGTGATGGGCCTTGATCACGAGTCGATGCGTGGGGGCCTGACGGCTCCCCGTCCGGCAGATCGGATCCGATCGCGCGCGCGGCCAGGCAGTCCTTTAGGTCCGACTGGGCGGCAAAAGTTTCCCTACTCCATCAAGCACGCGAGTCTCGCCGTGAGTGACCGCTGCCCGAGGCATTCACCCATGTGGGCTGATCGACATCGCCGCGCACGCCCTGCGTTCCTACGGTCGGAAGGGACGGGGTGCGGTCATCTTGTTCGGGAGACCCCCACAGGCTGCGCCCGAGGGAGGCAACCGTGCTCCGAATACCCGCTGCCGCCATCGCAGGCTGCGTCGTGTTGGGATTGTCGTCCCCCGCCGCGATGGCGACCGAGGACCCCAACCCCATCGGCACCGTTTTCCCCAAGACCGCAAAGCCCGGCGCAACCGTCATCGTGACCCTGCGCAACTGCGAGGACCCCAGCCAGGGCGGGCGTGCCGAGGGCGCGCTCATCGGAGGCGAGACCACGGCAAGATCCCCCATCGGCATTACGGAGCTCAAGCCCGACATCACCGGAGAGTCCCCCTCGGGAACGCTCGTTGGCATAACCAACATCAACGAACATGCCAAGCGCGGAACCGTGGAGAGCATCTACATGGCCTGTGCGTCGAACCCGAACAATGCCGCCGAGACCACCATCACCATCGAGCCCTGAGAGTTGTCCCGTCAGTGGGTTCCGTGGTCGGTGGGCGTCAGAGGAAGGCCAGGGGGACGTCCTTCTCGACGCAGAGCCGCAGGACGCCCGCCAGCTGGCGGGCGTCCTCGATGTGTTGCTGGAGGAGCTGGTCGTCGGCCTCCCGCGCCCACTGGTTGGTGATCGCCTCCAGCCGGAGCAGAATCGAAGCGCACGCGGTGGGCGAGAGGTCGTCACCGCTGTCATCCGGATGATTGAGGAGTGGCTCCAAAGCGGTGGACACGTCGCTCCACGGGCGCTCGCCACCGAAGCCCCACATCTCGGAGAGGACGAACCCCTCGGTCTCGGCCAGGCGCCGCCGGAACGCGGCAAAGCTGCTGTAGGACCAGGAGACATCCGGACTGCTGTTGTCTCCGCCGTCCGGGAAAAGAACCAGCCCCATGTGCCCTCCCTGCTTTCTCAGGCTTTGCGGGCGAGCAGTTGAATCTCCTGGAACTGTCGCCGGTCGGTGGGCTCAGGCTCACGAACCATCCGCGCCACCTCCGTCAACCCGGACGTGCGCAGCATCGCGGCGAGGTGGTCAGGTGACCACCGATAGGCCGGCGTGACCGCGTGATCGAAGACCTGCGTCGGCTGCGACGGCCCCTCGCTTGCCGAGAAGCCGAGCAGAAGGTGACCACCGGGGGCCAGCACACGGTGGAACTCTGCCAGGACGGCGGGGAGTTCCTGCGGCGGAGTGTGAATGATGGACCACCGTGAGAGCACGCCGCCCAGCACGCCGTCGGCGATGTCCAACGCGGCCATCGAGCCTACGTCGAACCGCAGGCCCGGATAGGCCTGTCGAGCCAACTCGATCATCACGGGAGAGGTGTCGATGCCGAAGACCGCAAGGCCCAACTCGTCCAAATAAGCAGTGATATGGCCGGGTCCACACCCCAGGTCTGCGACCTCGCCGCCTCCGCCTGCAGTCACGACTTCGGCGAAGGCGTTCAAGACCGCGCGATCCAGGGGCCTGTCATGCAGCGAGTCGCGGAACATCTCCGCATAGGTGGCGGCAGCGGCGTCGTAGGCCTCGCGGGTGGTGTTGAGGACATCGTGTTCGACCATGCCCGCGACAGTAGTTCGTGGCGCTGGGGCGGGCCGACAGAATCGCGATCTCGCGAGCAATGACACTCCTGAGTCGATCACCACTCAGCAGGAGTTCAGAGAGGGGGATGCATGAACCCAGCAGACGACCAGGTGGACGCAATCGTTCTGAGCGCCGAAGAATACGACGCAGTGCGCGCAGCCCTCACCGTCGTTGCCGACCCTCGCGTCGGCAGACAGCCGCCCACGCTCAACTCTCTGCTCGAACAGTGGAGCGACATGACCGCGGATCTGGAGCAGGAAGGCTACTCGGATTGCGCACCCGAGTTCCACCACAGCATCTGGTGCCGCAGCGCCCTCGCGAAGGTCTGGCCGCTGCTGCCCTTGCGTGTCCGGTCGATCAGACAGTCCGAGCTCGACTGCATCGACGAGCGATATCGCCAGGCCACAGTTCCCTGGCCTGGCCGCCCCGACGACGGGGCCGGGTGGTGGGGCCGGCGGGTTCCCCGTCGCCTGGAGGTCGAGGCATCGGAGTACCGCGAGGGAGACTGGCCCGCGGGTTGGGAAACAATGCCTTTTCCCAGGCCGGCGGCCGTCGAGGTCATCACGTGGGGTGATGTGCCCGAATGACCCGATCAACGGCACTCATGCTGTATCGGGCAACGTCCGCCTCGTCGCGGGTCCGGTCCAGGCGGAATACTCAATCCGATACCACCGCACATCAGTCAACGACATGACCGGCCCAGCACCGGTGTTCCGCATGAACCGGCCTCGCGGCAGGATGGGTGCGTGATACCTCCCCGACTGCTGTGGAGCGACCCTCGCCCCACTCCTCGGTTCAACCGGCAGGAGCCTGCGACCGTGATCGTTTGCGATCCCGGCTTCTACGAGCCGAGAGAAGCGGATGACTGCTGGAGGTTCGGGTACTTCTGCCAGACGCATGACCGCCCCTACCGGCACGAGTCCTGCGGGGAAGGGGCACATCTCGTCGCCCTGCACTGCTACGAGCACGGGCCGGAGAACATGTGGCCGCAGCCGGAGATGCTTCTGTTCCCCGAAGGATTCGATCCCCTGCTGAGCGACACACAGCTGGTCTGGGTGCAGGCACGGTGGGACGACGCGCAATAAGCGCGGACGTCAGTCAGGCCCTGGGCCACGACCACCGGACCCGCTACGAGTACCTCAGTGTCAGACCCGACCGACGCCGCCCCGCCGAGCCGGCTGCATGCGGACCACCCGGACGGGACGTGACCGCCCCAGCACATACACGTTGCCGTCCTCGAACTCCAGTCGCTTACGGTCAGGTTGGACCCCGCGCACATCGCAGACCGTGTGCGGGGTGCCGCCCACGCTGATCACATCGCCGACGCGTACGCCGTCCCCGGTGACGACCACGTTCCGGGCAACGGTCTGGACAACGGACTGCCGCATGTTCTCTCCTGTTCCCTGTGGGCCCGCTCCCCGCCGGGGAGCCACTGCCAGGTGATACGCCACCGGCGGGGAGCGGGGGGTCAGCGTGGCCGACTGGCGCTCTGCTTGTTGGCCTCACGGACCTTGGCGAGCAGCGCCGCATGGCGCTGCTCGCCCTCCGCCGGCTCCACCGGCCCGTCCTCGTCCCGCGGTGTCGGTTCCGGGGTCTCCGGTCCCGCGCTCATGCGGCGTTCCGCTTGAGCGCGTCGGTGAGTTGGCGGGCCGTCTCGACGTTGCAGCGCCCCAAGGTGATGAGCGGCGCGGGATGCTGCGCGGCCAGCGAGGCGCCGTCGATTCCCAACGACGGCAGGCGGACCCCCACCGCCACGAGCGCGTCCCGCAACTCGTCGTGTACCCCCTCAGCTTCCCTGATCCGCTCGGCCGCAGCCATGCGTGAGGTCGTTCCCATGTGCCCTTTCCTTTCGAGTGGTTGGCGTACGGGTTCCGACCATCAGCATCGGTGAGTGACGCTACGGTCACCAGAGGTAATGGTTTTCAGGGCGTCACGGAAAAACGGGGTCCCCCATGCCCGCACCCAAGGAACTCGACCCGACCCAGTCCCTCGCCGCGCTGTACGGGGCGCTGCTGCGCAAACTCCGTACGCGTGCTGGGTGGACGCAGCGCGAACTCGGCGACCGGATCCCGATCGCGCACAGCCGGATCGCCCAGTTCGAGCTGGGCAACGAGACCCCGGCTCCGAACGTGGCCCAGGCGTTGGACCGGCTGCTGAAGGCGGAGGGCGACCTCCAGGGCCTGTGGCACCACGTGGTGCGGACGCCGATTCCGGACTGGGCCCGGCGGTACGTGAGTTTCGAGCCGCAGGCTCGGAAGATCCGAACGTTCTCGGTGCATATCGTGCACGGCCTGCTCCAGACCGAGCCGTATGCGCGGACGATCATCGGCGGAGCTCGCCCGAGCGTCGGCGACAAACTGGAGAAGATGCTGGCAGCGAGGCTTGCTCGCCAGCAGATTCTGGGTACCGATGAGTCCCCATTGCTGTCGGTGATCCTCGACGAGGCGGTGCTGCGGCGCCGTGTCGGAAGCCGGGCCATTATGCGCGGGCAGTTGGAGCATCTGCTGTACGCCGCAACGGAGTGGGGGCGTGTGACGCTGCAAGTGCTTCCGTTCGACCACGGCGAAGCGCCCATCATGGGTGGGTCGACGACCGTCCTGTCGTTCGCGACCCAGCCCGACGTCGCGTATGTGGAGAGCGCCTACTCGGGGGAGTTGATCGAGCATGCTGGGACGGTCGAGGAGTTCGCCTTAGCATTCGATGAACTGCAGGCTCTGGCGTTGTCGCCGCAGGCATCCGCCGGGCTGATCCGATCCGTTGTGGAGGATGAGTACCGTGACGTACGACTACCGGCTCGGTCTGCGCGCCGCCGTCTGGCGCAAGTCCAGCTACAGCAACGGGCAGGGCGGGGAATGCGTCGAGGTCGCTGACGGCTTTGCCGATGCGCTCCCCGTCCGCGACAGCAAGGTTCCGCACGGTCCGGTGCTCGTCTTCCCGGCCGAGGCATGGACCGCGTTCGTCGCCGGGCTGAAGGCCCCCGGCCGCCTCTGAGATCGCAACCCACAAGCCCCGGAATCCCCGAGGATTCCGGGGCTTGCGCATGCCCGCAACTCACTCGCACATAGAACACCGCACCAACATCTGTATCGGTCAGCGATACAAAATATGCAAATTCTGGGCATTGGTGGCAAAGGTGTACCGTGGTGGAGACATTTCGGCAGGCTCCAGCACGTGGCTCGGCTGTCGTCACCCGCACGTCGCGCCTTCGCCCCTGTGCGGGCGGCCCGTGAGCGTGAAGAGTGAGGAACAGCGTGGAAGAGCAGCCCTCCAAGGCCACCTACATCAACGAGTCGCTGGAAGCCGGTCTGCGCCTGCTGCGCCTGTTCGTCACCGACCAGGCCATGACCGTCACCGATGCGGCGAAGGCGCTGGGCGTGGCCCGGTCGACCGCGCATCGGCTGGTCGCCACGCTGGAGGCACAGGGCTTCCTCGCGAGGAACACGGCCGGTCGTGGTTACTCCACCGGCCCCGAACTGGCGCGTCTGGGTGCCCCTTCGGGATTCGACGACGCCACCCAGCAGCGGGTGAGGCCCGTGCTCGACGACGCATGGGAGCGCACCTCGGAAACGGTCCAGGTTGTCGTCCTCGTCGGCGGCCGGACGGTCATCACCGGCGGGCGCCAGTCGCCTCGGGAGGTATGTGCCGTCCTGGAGGTCGGACGCTCCTACCCCGCACACGCCACGGCGGGTGGGAAGTTGCTGTTGTCCCAACTGACGGACGAGCAGGTCGGCATGGTCTACCCGGACGAGGAGTTGGTCGCGCTCACCCCACGCACGCTCACGTCCCGGGCGGCACTCCTCGACGAGCTGGCCGTCACCCGTGAGCGGGGATACGCGGTCAGCTGCGGCGAGTCGGTAGAGGGCATGCACGCGGTGGGAGTGCCGCTCGGCGGCCCCGGCTGGCATGACCGCTTCGCCCTGATGGCCTGTGCGCCCGCCGACCGCGGCGGCGACGCCGCGCTTGCCCGGTGGGCGGAAGAACTGCAGCGCTCCGCCGCCCTCTGGGCCAAGCGGCGCTGATGCGTGATCGATCGACACTGGACAAGGAGGGCCATGACAACCGGAGGCCATAAGCCGAACCGGTGGATACGCCGTCACTTTCACGGCGTCGGATACATACTCATCGTGCTTCTCGTGGGCGCGAACATGCCCAGCCCGTTGTACGGGGCATACCGCGAGGCTTTCGGATTCTCACCGGTCATGCAGACCGTGATCTTCGCCGTCTACGCGGCGGCTCTCGTGCCCGCCCTGCTGGTGTTCGGACCGCTGTCGGACGCCATCGGCCGACGACCCGTGCTCTCTCTTGCCCTGCTGTTCGGCGTGCTCGGAGCCACCCTCATGGCCTGCGCCGACTCCACCTCCTGGCTCATGGCCGGCCGGATCGCGCAAGGCCTGTCCGTCGGCACCTGCTCGGCCGCCGGTGCCGCGGCCCTGGCCGAGCACGAACCGGACGGAGACCACACCAAGGCCGCGACCGCGGCGACCGCGACCACCGCTGTCGGCGCGGCGCTCGGTCCGCTGTTCGCCGGTGCTCTCGCCCAGTATCTGCCGCACGGCTTCGTCCTGCCGTATCTGGTGTTTCTCTGCACCCTGGTACCCGCCCTGGTGGCCGTGGCCCTCCTGCCCGCTTCCCGGGGGCACGGACGCGGCACCCGGCCGAAGATCCGCATCTCGCTTCCGCGGGTGCCGCACACGATCCGCGCGCCCTTCACCATCGCCGTGTCCACCTCCGCGGTCTCCTGGGCGGTGGTCGGACTGTTCCAGGCCGTCGTGCCGTCCTGGATCACCGAGATGACGGGTACCGGAAACCTGGTCGTGGGCGGCTCCGCCGCCGCCCTGACCATGGTCTGCTCGGCCGCCACCCAGCTCAGCGTCCGGCGGCTGCCTCCTCGGCTCGGACAGCGCCTGGGGCTCGTCCTGCTCGCCGTGGGCATGCTGATCCTGCTCCTGGCGAATCTGCTCCACTCCCTGCCGCTGCTCTTCGTCACCACCGCCGTCACAGGCGTCGGCCACGGCCTGGCCTTCTCCGGCGGCATGCAGCAGGTCAACGGGGTACTGGTCACCGAGGCACCCGAAGTGCGCGGGTCGGTGCTCGCGGCCCTCTACACCATCGTCTACGCAGGTCTGGGCGTTCCGGTCATCGCGGTCGGTCTGCTGATCACCTTGCAGGGCATGGACGCGGCTGTGGTCGAGTTCTCGCTCGCCGCCGTGGCCGCATGCGTGGTCATCATGATCGCCCAACGACGGGCGGCCCGGCGGACCTTGTCCGCGTCCCGTGTGATCGCGGGCTCTCCCATGGCGGACCGGCCCGGGACCGTGGCCGCCTCTTCGGCGGGGGACATAGCCCCGCAGGGCGCGGGTCCCGACGCCCGCCGCGACCCGATCGGCTGAGACGGCGGGAGAACAACCCTCCCAGTGCAATGAGTTCGCCCAGTTCGGCAGGCGAGCCGGCAAGCCGTGCACGGGAGGCGGCCCCCGCCGCGCCGCGCGCGTCGGCGAGCCGCTTGTCTTACACGCTCCGCATGCGCATATATTCGCTGCGCTTATCCGAACGTGCCTGTAGACAGCCAGACTTGGGGGGTCGGGTGTCCCAACACCTGTGCACAATCAACCGGATCAGAAGAACGTGCCTTACCGTAGTCGCCGTCGCCGCGCTTGCCGCCGCACTGACACCCGTGGTATCGACATCGGCTCACGCGGCTGAAGCGACCGAAGTGCTCATACCCGCGCCCGACGCCTACGGCGACGGGCCCGAGACGGTGCTGGCGACCGGCGCCCAGGGTGTACTGCACCGCGAGGGCGGCGGTTATCTCTGGACGACGACGTACAACAGCACCACGAAGCCTGTCCCGGCCCTCGACGGCGTACCGCAGGATGCCATCGTCTCCGGCCACGACGAGTACAACCGTGTCACCTACCTCAAGCCGCGCGAGGGCGGCGGCACGGACGTCGTGCGCGTCGGCATAGAGAATGCCGCCCTCACCCACACCTACAGCGTGCCGGCCGGTTACCTCAACCCACGTGTGGCGAACGGATGGGCGCTGGCCACCGTCGACCAGGGTGACGGAACGTACCAGCTGCGTGTGGCGCGCGGTGGGGACCCCGGCAGCGACCCCGTCGTCAAACTGCCCGACGGAGCCACCACAGGAGCCGAGCCCGAGCTATTCGGCGCCGACTACAACCAGCTCCTCATCGGCTATCGCACCGCAGACGGCACTCGAGGCTACGGCATCCTCACCGCGTACAACGGCACGGTCATCCCGCTGCCCGTGACCGGCGAGGCAAGCAGCTTCCGCATCACACAGACCACCGTCAGCTGGTTCTCCCGCAGCGGGGAGCCGGGAGTGCGGGTCATGCCGCGGGGAAGCACGGGCACCCCGCGTATCGTGCCGCTCGCCACCCAGTCCGCCGACAGCAAGGTGACGTCCTTCGTGGTGGGCGACAACGTGCTCTGGTACGAGGGCGACGGCGGCCCGCTGCACGTCACCCCGTTCGGCGGGCCGGACAAGGAGCGGAACCTGCTGAGCGATGTCGAGCAGGTTTTCCTGCTCAGCGAGGGCAAGGGTGCGTTGGCTGCGCTCGGCAAAGACACCGACGGCAAGCGGGCTGTTCACCTGTTCAGCATCGACGGCCTCGAGCTTGTCTTTGATCTGCCGCTGCGTCAAGTGGCCGCAACCAAAACGGCGGACGGTGCGATCGATGCGCTGAGTCTGGACCGAGGGAAGCTGCGGTACCTCAACTCCCTGGCCGGTACGCGCACGTTGCACGGCGAGGACATCGGCACCGGGCTCGAACCGGCGCACGGCCCGACGCTCGCCGAGTTCCCGGGCCTGACGGCCGGCCGCTTCGCCGACGGCACCGATGAGGGCCTGGCCCGGCTGGTCGCAGACCCCGACACGGGCATGGACGTGCTGGTGACCGGCGACGACCCCGAGCATCCGACGGACAGCCTCGCGCTGCCGGGAGCGAACGGCCGGATCCTCGACGCAGCACCGGAGTTCGTGCTGTACGAGACGGGCGGAACACAGTACGTCGTGGACACCGCACGTGACCTCGTCGTCCGTGAACAGCCGGCGCAGGCCGCCGTACTGAACCAGAAGCGTCTGTTCAAGGCGGCGCCGAAGAAACCTGGCATTGTAAAAGTGATCAACGCTCGCACCGGCTCTGTGACCGGCTCCGTCGACCTCGGCAACGCCTGCGTCCCGGACGAGCTGCAGAGCAGCGGCACCCTGCTGTACTGGAGTTGCGCTGCGCAGAACATCGCAGGCGTACGCGACCTGGCGACCGAGCAGACCTTCCCCGCTCCGACGTCCGACGTCCTGCTGGGCGACCACTTCCTGGCCCACCGGGAGGCCTCCGGCGAGCTGCGCCTCACCGGTCTGCAGGCAGACGGCTCCACGGCTGACCTGGGAACCGTCACGGGACTGAAGCAGCCCACGAACGGCGACGGGCGCGGCACCACCTGGACCCTTGACGCGGATGCGGGCAAGCTCGCCTGGGTCGGCGCGGACAACACCATCCACGTCACCGCGCCGCAGCACGCCGTCTCCGCGCTGAGTGTCGCCCATACCGCTGTACCAGCCACGGCGTCCGGTGAGTGGGCCGCCGCATGGTGGCTCTCCAAGCCCGCGGCGTCCTGGCAGGTGACGCTCACCAGGCGTACGACCGGCGAGGTCGTCCGCACCTGGACCGGTGAGGACACCCGCAGCGCGGTCCGGGTCACCTGGGACGGCACGTCCGAGTCGGGCACCCCGGTGGCGACCGGCGGCTACACCTGGCAGCTGACCGCCACCCCGGCGGACGGCACGGGCGCAGACGTGACGGTTACCGGCGTCGTGAAAATCACCGGCTGAGCACCGCAGCACCTGGCACCGGTCCCTTCCCGGGGCGCCCCGGGAAGGGGCCGGGCCCTGTATGACGCCGCGCGTCCCCATAACTCACTCGCGGCGACCGTCCGGTGGGTGATCCGATGGAGCCATGACCGCTCCGACCACGCCGCAACACGAGATCCGCGCCCAGTACACGGACACGACCATCACCGTCTATCAGGCGTACACCCCCTCCATCGGCCTGCCCGCCGCGCGTGACGGGCGTTTCCCGGACGTGTGGAAGCGGGATCGCATGACGTGGATCAAGCCGAGTTTTCTGTGGATGATGTACCGCTGCGGCTGGGCCGAGAAGGAGGGGCAGGAGACCGTCCTGGCCGTCGAGATCACCCGCGAGGGTTTCGACTGGGCCCTGGACCACTCCGAACTCTCCCACTACGTCAGGGGAGTTCACCCCGACCGTGCCGCCTGGCAGCGCAACCTGCGCCGGAGCCCGGCCCGCGTGCAGTGGGACCCCGAACGCGATCTCCACCTGCAACGGCTCCCGTACCGCTCGCTCCAACTCGGCCTCTCCGGCGAGGCGGCGCGGCAGTACGCGGACGAGTGGACGGTGTCGATCCGCGACGTCACCCCGCTTGCCCGGCAGGTCCACGCGCTGGTGGCGGCCGGGCGGCTCGACGACGCTGCGGCGGTCCTGCCGCGCGAATCGCCGTATCCGGCCCGAGGGCCCATCGGCGCCTGACCGTGCGCTGAGCGTCCCTCAGGGAGTCGGACACATGGGGCCCGTCATACCGCGTACGGAGTACGGCAGGGCAGCGCCCTACGCCGCGAGAAGGCCGCAGAGTTCCCCCGTACGGCTGTCCGTGCGCGGCGGCGGTCCGCTTAGGGTCGGACCATGGAGACCCCTCTTGCGCGTACGTCCCGGTGGCGGCGCCGTCTGCCCCGCCGTCGCGGCCGGTGGGCCGCGGGCCTCGCCGCCCTCGTCGTACTGGCCGGTGCCGTCACCTGGACCGCCGTCACCGGCGACGGTGACGGACCCGCCGTGCACCGGCAGGACCGGATGATGCGGGTGGACGGGGTGTCCCTCGACACCTCGTACTTCACCACCGGCGGCACCGGGCGCCGGCCCGCCGTCCTGATCGGGCACGGATTCGGCGGCAGCAAGGACGAGGTGCGGGACCAGGCCGAACAACTGGCCGGTGCCGGGTACGCCGTGCTGACCTGGTCCGCCCGCGGGTTCGGCAAGTCGGGCGGGGAGATCTCGCTCAACGCCCCCGACCGCGAGGTCAAGGACGTGTCCAGGCTCATCGACTGGCTGGCGCAGCGCCCCGAGGTGGAGCTCGACGCCCAGGGCGATCCCCGGGTCGGGGTCACCGGGGCCTCCTACGGCGGAGCCGTCTCGCTCCTCGCCGCCGGGTACGACCGACGCGTCGACGCCATCGCACCGCAGATCACCTACTGGAACCTGGCCGACGCCCTCTTCCCCGACGGGGTCTTCAAGAAGCTCTGGGCCGGCATCTTCATCAACACCGGCGGCGGCTGCCAGAAGTTCGAGAAGCAGCTCTGCCGGATGTACGAACGGGTCGCCGTCAGCGGGAAGCCCGACGCCGCCGCGCGGGCGCTGCTGACCGAACGCTCACCGAGCGCCGTCGCCGACCGCATCAAGGTGCCCGCGCTCATCGTGCAGGGGCAGTCCGACTCCCTCTTCCCGCTCGGCCAGGCCGACGCCATGGCCCGCGCGATCAGCGGCAACGGCGCACCGGTCGCCGTCGACTGGATCGCGGGCGGGCACGACGGCGGCGACCCGGAGACCGACCGGGTGCGGCAGCGGATCGGCGGCTGGTTCGACCGGTACCTGAAGGACGACCGGGACGCCGACACCGGGCCGGCCTTCCGCGTCACCCGGACCGGAGGCATCGACTCCACCGACGGGGCCGCCCTCACCCGCGGGGAGAGCAGCGACACGTACCCCGGGCTGAGCAGCGGAACGGAAACGATCGCCCTCGGGCGCCGGACCCAGACGGTCCACAACCCCGCCGGGGCCAACCCGCCCGCCATCTCCGCCGTCCCCGGACTGGGCGGCGGGCTCTCCCAGCTGTCGTCCCTCGGCGTCGGCCTCTCGATCGACTTCCCCGGCCAGTACGCCCGCTTCGACTCCGCACCCCTGGACACCTCCCTGCGCGTCACCGGCTCCCCGACCGTGCCGGTCACCGTCGACGCGCAGCAGGGCGACGCGGTGCTGTTCGGGAAGGTGTACGACGTGTCGCCGGACGGCGAGCAGCAGGTGCTGCCCTCCCAACTGGTCGCCCCCTTCCGGATCACCCCGGACCAGCAGGGCAAACCGGTCCGTCTGACCCTCCCCGCCATCGACCACTCCTTCGCCGCGGGACACCGGCTGCGCCTGGTCCTCTCCGCCACCGACCTCGGGTACGCCTCACCGGCCGAGCCGACGACGTACACGGTCACCGCCGCCGGCCCGCTGACCGTCCCCACCGCCCCCGCACTGAAGACCGCCCCGGCCGCCCTGCCCTGGTGGACCTGGGGGCTCCCGGCTGCCGCCGTGGTGATCGCCGCCCTGCTGCTGCTCACCGCCCGCCGCCGCACCGCGACCCCCGCACCCGATCCGGCGCTCGCCGACGTGCCCCTCCAGATCACCGGCCTGTCGAAGAAGTACGCCAGGTCCACCGACCGGTACGCCGTGCAGGACCTGTCCTTCCGGGTCGAGAAGGGCCAGGTGCTGGGGCTCCTCGGCCCCAACGGCGCGGGCAAGACCACCACACTGCGCATGCTGATGGGGCTCATCACGCCCGACGACGGCGAGATCCGCGTCTTCGGGCAGGCCATCCGACCCGGCGCGCCCGTTCTCTCCCGTGTCGGCTCGTTCGTCGAGGGGGCGGGCTTCCTGCCGCACCTGTCCGGGCGCGCCAACCTGGACCTGTACTGGCGGGCCACCGGGCGCCCCGCCGAGGACGCGCACATCGAGGAGGCCCTGGAGATCGCCGGGCTCGGTGAAGCCCTGGCCCGCGCCGTCCGCACGTACTCCCAGGGCATGCGGCAACGGCTCGCCCTCGCCCAGGCCATGCTCGGCCTGCCGGACCTGCTCATCCTCGACGAACCGACCAACGGACTCGACCCGCCCCAGATCCGCGAGATGCGCGACGTGATGATCCGGTACGCGGCCGGCGGCCGGACCGTCATCGTCTCCAGCCACCTCCTCTCCGAGGTCGAACAGTCCTGCACCCATCTCGTGGTCATGGACCGCGGCCGGCTCGTCCAGGCGGGCCCGGTCGCCGAGATCACCGGATCCGGCGACATGCTGCTCGTCACCAGTGCCCAGGACCTGTCCGAACCCCTCGCGGGGAAGGTCGCCGCACTGCCGGGGATCGGATCGGCCGTCAGGACGGACGACGGCCGCGGCCTGCTCGTCCGCCTCGACGGCGCCACCCCGCCCGAGCTGATCGCCGAACTCGTACGCCTGGACGTGCCGTTGACCGGTGTCGGACCGCACCGCCGCCTGGAGGACGCGTTCCTCACCCTGATCTCCGGAGGCTCCGCATGAAGGCCGCAGCCGATGTGACAGAAGCCGCCGCGGCGCCCGGCTACCGCGCCCGGCACACCCTGCCGCTACGCGTCGAGACGGTGCGGCAGCTGCGCAGACGCCGCACCCTCCTCATGGGCGGGGTGCTGGCGGCCCTGCCGTTCATCCTGATCGCCGCGTTCGCGATCGGCGGCACGCCCTCCTCGCGAGGAGGCGGCGACCGGCTCACCCTGATGGACACCGCGACCGCGTCCGCCGCGAACTTCGCCGCGACCTGCCTGTTCGTGTCCGCCGGGTTCCTGCTCGTCATCCCGGTGGCGCTGTTCTGCGGCGACACCGTCGCCTCCGAGGCCGGCTGGTCGTCCCTGCGCTATCTGCTGGCGGCACCCGTGCCACGGGCCAGGCTGCTGTGGAGCAAGCTCGTCGTGGCGCTCGGCTTCAGCCTCGCCGCGATGCTGCTGCTGCCGCTCGTCGCACTGGCCGCCGGGACCGCCGCGTACGGCTGGGGACCGCTCGAACTCCCCACCGGCGGCGCACTCCCGACCTCCGCCACCCTGCCCCGGCTCGCACTCGTCGTCGCGTTCCTCTTCGTCTCCCAACTCGTCACCGCCGGGCTGGCGTTCTGGCTGTCGACCAGGACCGACGCCCCTCTGGGCGCGGTCGGTGGAGCCGTCGGACTGACCATCGTCGGCAATGTGCTCGACGCCGTCACCGCGCTCGGATCCTGGCGCGAATTCCTGCCCGCCCACTGGCAGTTCGCCTGGGCGGACGCGCTCCAGCCCGATCTGGAATGGGGCGGCATGGCGAAGGGCGCGGCGATCTCGGTGACCTATGCCCTGATCCTGTTCGCTTTCGCCTTCCGGGGATTCAGCCGTAAGGACATCGTGTCCTGAACGCGACGTTCCGCCGCCCTCCCGTCCTCCGTTGCCGCATCGACACCCATCCGCAACGTCTTCGTCGGCTCCCGGACGCGACCTCGCGCGTCACATTCACAAGTGCTGACACGACGACGTTGGGGGGCCGGGCATGGAACGCCGGACAGCGAAGTACCACGTACGGACATGGCGAGGGGCGCTCGGAGTCCTCCTGGCGGGCGGGGTGCTGCTCACCGGATGCTCGGGCGACGGGAACGAGTCCAGCTCCGCCGACCGCAAGGGCGCCCCCGCTCCCGCCCCCGCCCCTGCCACGTCGGGCGGCACGGCCGACGGTGCGAAGAGCGCAGACGGTGCGAAGAAGCAGGACGGGCTGCGGGAATCCGCATCGCCCGACTACCTGTCCACCTTCGCCCTGGACGTCGACACCGCTTCGTACGGGTACGCCCGCCGCACCCTCGCCGACGGCAATCTGCCCGAGCCGAGCACCGTACGGCCCGAGGAGTTCGTCAACAGCTTCCGGCAGGGCTACAAGCGCCCGACCGGCAACGGCTTCACCGTGAACGTGGACGGGGCCCGTGCCGGTTCCGCGGCCGGTGACTGGTCCCTGGTACGGGTCGGCCTGGCCACCCGCGCCGCCCCCGCCCGCGACGAACGCCCGCCCGCCGCGCTCACGTTCGTCGTCGACATCTCCGGCTCGATGGCCGAACCGGGCCGACTCGACCTGGTGAAGAAGTCCCTCGGCATCCTCACCGACGAACTGCGCGACGACGACTCGATCTCCCTGGTCACCTTCAGCGACGAGGCCAGGACGCTCCTGCCGATGACCCGGCTGCGGGACCACCGCGGCAGGATCCGCGACCGGATCGACGCCATGGAACCCACCGACTCCACCAACCTGGAAGCAGGCATCCGCCGCGGGTACACCGAGGCCGTCGAGGGGCGTGTCAAGGGCGCCAACAACCGGGTCGTGCTGCTCTCCGACGCCCTCGCCAACACCGGCGAGACCGATGCCGAAGCCATCCTCGAACGCATCGGCTCCGCCCGCCGCGAACACGGCATCACCCTCTTCGGCGTCGGCGTCGGCAGCGACTACGGCGACGCCCTGATGGAACGGCTCACCAACAAGGGCGACGGCCACACCACCTACATCGCCGACGAGGAGCAGGCCCGCAAGGTCTTCGTCGACCAGTTGCCCGCCCACCTCGAACTGACGGCCCGCGACGCCAAGGCCCAGGTCGCCTTCGACCCGAAGACGGTCCAGCAGTTCAAGCTGATCGGCTACGAGGACCGGAAGGTCGCCGACGAGGACTTCCGCAACGACCGGGTCGACGGCGGCGAGGTCGGCCCCGGCCACACGGTGACGGCGCTCTACGCCGTCCACCTCAGGAAGGGCGCCGCCGGACACGTGGCAACCGCCACCGTCCGCTGGCTCGACCCCACGTCCCGGGCCCCGCACGAGCAGACCGGCTCGGTGGCGACCACCGCCATCGACGGGCCGCTGTGGGGCGGCGGCAGCAAGCGCCTCCAGGTCACCGCGGTCGCCGCGTACTTCGCCGACACCCTGCGCGGCGGCGACCTCCCCGGCGCACCCGGCCTCGGCGAACTCGCCTCGCGGGCGGAGAAGCTGGCGTCCGAGACCGAGGACGACTCGGTACGCAAGCTGGCGACCGCCATCGAACAGGCCGACCGGCTCAGGAGCGGACGGGGCGACGGTTCGTCCGGGGGCGAGGCGGAGGGCGAGATGGACTGAGCGGCGGGATCGTACGGACGTGCCCGGCCGGGCTGTGCGGACGTGTGCCCGGCCGGCCTGGTTCAACGACGCCGGGTCTCCCACCACCCGGTCAGCTCCTCGACACGGGCGTCGAAGCGACGGTCGAGGAACGACACAGGGGCTGCCAGCGTCAGGCGCTCGCCCGTCACCAGCGAGATGCTCACCCGGCGCACTCCGAGGCTGCGACGGACATCGATACTCGACAGGTCCGCCCAGGGGATGCGGCGCTCTCGATGAGCGAAGGGCGAAAAGGTCACCAGGCACTCCGGGGTGAGCCGCACGCCGTTGCTGCGCGGCAGGATCAATAGGCCGACCACACCCGCGGCGGCCGCGTAGGCGCAGTGGCGCAGTTCCCCGGCCCGTCATGGGGTCGGCGGTCCACCACAGGCCCAGGGCGAGCAGGCCCGTTCCCAAGGCCATCCCCAGGAGGACCGGGACAGCGGTCTGCGCCGAACCCAGCCGGACATCGACGGTCTCCTCCGTGTGCCGCACGCGGCATCCCCTCATCCGCGCGTTTGGCCCGTGGGACGGACGGGCCTCGTGATCCGAGACGATAGACGGCGTCTGTCACTGGCCGGGTTCCGCCTTCGCTGCTGTCCGGCGGATGTGTCCGGCTGCCTCGATCATCGCCTTGGCACGCGCGTAGTCGCTCTCTTGGGCAGCCTCGTCCTCCAGGCGGTGAACCCTTGCTTCGAGTACCGGATTACGGGCGAGGGCATACTCACCCCACCACCGAGCCATGAAGGCGGGGACGGGGGCGAGGTCGTAGGCATCCGCGATGTCGCGGCGCCAGTGCCGGTCGAAGTCCACGAGGAGTTGCGGCGCGTGCTGGGCGATGGCGGCGCGCAACGACTTCGGAGTTCGCTCGGGCATGGGCGGAATGGATGTCCCACCTTCGAAGGGTGCGGTGGTCATGAGCGTGGGGTTCCCTTCAGGTGGCGGCGCCTCAACAATCATTCCCTTGAGAGTGCATTCTCGAGACTGGTGATGAGGTCTGCGATCGATCGCGCAGTTCTGCTGGCATCAGCGGTCAGAAGCAAGATCCGCGGCAGCGTCAGCGGCAGCGGCTCGACGAGACGCAGGACGCCTCGGCCGCCTGCCTGGCGGCATGGGCGCCGAGGGCGACGTGGGTCAGCTCTCCCGCCGGTACGGGTTCGTGTGCGGCTCCATGGACTGACGGACCTCCTGACAGCAGGACATGGACGACCCGCTCGTCCAGGCCGGCCACCTCGACGCCTTCGACCAGGCGGGTCTGTCGGATCACCGTGCGACACCGCCACCCGCGAAACCCCGGTGGCAGCCGGACGGCGCCGGCCACGTCTCCGCCCTGACCCGGCGGCGTCCGGCACTTACGCGTTCACTACGCCGCCTTCGCTACGGTGCTGTGACCCGCAAAAAGGCCCTCCCGAGGGAGGGCCTGATGTCGTGCGGGCAAAGCGCCCCCGGCAGGACTCGAACCTGCGGCCAAGCGCTTAGAAGGCGCCTGCTCTATCCACTGAGCTACGGGGGCCGGGTGGTGCCTCGGCGGCCTGGAGCCCTGGGGCCGGGCCGGTCGCCGACCCGCCGGGACAAGGATAGGGCTCCGATCGCCTGGACCCGGTTGCTTCACCTGCGTGGCACTATGTGGAGGTTCGGTGAAGCGAACCGATAATCGCAGGTAGGTGGGATTCGCGCATCGCTTTTGACGTCTCGGGCCCCGGGTGTTGTGCACTCGTTATGCCTGCGCCCCACTCGTCCCGTCTGTCCCGACTCCGTTTTGAGGAGAGAACCGGCGCGCAGAGGTGGGTATACGCTTCAAAAAGGCGCCAAAATTGGGCATTCTTCGCATGTGGTGACCTTGGATGTACGGCCTCAGCTCATCGACGCACTCTCCGCCCTGCGCGACCGTGTCGCTGCCGTGCGTCTTCCACTTCCGCTTCCGGGGGCCGCACGCGCCCGCCAGAACCGCGACGAACTGCTCGCCCAACTCGACGACTACCTGCTTCCCCGGCTCAGAGATCCTGAAGCACCCCTGCTCGCCGTGATCGGCGGATCCACCGGGGCAGGGAAGTCGACGCTCGTCAATTCCCTGGTGGGGCGGCGGGTCAGCGAGGCAGGCGTGCTGCGGCCGACCACACGGACGCCGGTGCTCGTCTGCCACCCGGACGACTACCACTGGTTCGCCGGGGTCCGCGTACTGCCACAGCTCACCAGGGTCTGGCTGCCGCCGGAGGCGGCCGGGATCCCCGGCCGGTGCGACGACCTCGACGACCTCGACGCGGCCGACGAGGCGGGCGGGACCACCCTCCGTGTCGAGACCTCCGCCGGGCTGCCGCGCGGGCTCGCGCTGCTCGACGCGCCCGACATCGACTCGCTCCTGGTGCGGAACCGGAGGCTGGCCGCCGAGCTGATCTGCGCCGCGGACGTGTGGGTCATGGTGACCACGGCCTCCCGGTACGCGGACGCCGTGCCGTGGCATTTGCTGCGCACGGCCAAGGAGTACGACGCCTCGCTCGTCACCGTCCTCGACCGGGTGCCGCACCAGGTGATCGCGGAGGTGTCGCGGCAGTACGGGGCGCTGCTCACCAAGGCGGGCCTCGGTGAGGTGCCGCGCTTCACCATCCCCGAGCTGCCCGAATCGGCCGGCGGCGGCAGCGGGCTGCTGCCCACCACCGCGGTCGCCCCGCTGCGCGCCTGGCTCACTCACCGCGCCCAGGATCCGGCCGCCCGCCGGCAGACGGTCGGGCGGACGGCGGCCGGGGTCATCTCCTCGCTGGACATACGGATGCCTGCGCTGGCCGGGGCCGTCGCGGCGCAGTACGCGGCGGCCGTGCGGCTGACCGGTGTGGTCGAGGACGCGTACCGCGCCGAGGGCGAGCGGGTGCGTCGACGACTGAGCAACGGCGGTGTGCTCGCCGGGGACGCACGGACCCGGTGGCGTGGGTACCCGGTGTACAGCACCTCCGGGGAACTCCTCGAAGCGCTGGTGGAGAGCCTCGCCGCACTCCTGCAGTGCGCCGTGGCCGCCGCCGACGAACAGATCCGTACGACCTGGCAGCGCGAGCCCGCGGCCGGGGTGTTCGGCTTCGAGGGAGTCGGTCGGGAATCCGGGGGATGGGGGCCCGCCGAGGACATCCGGGGCCGGATCTTCATGGCCGTACGGCGCTGGTGGCGGGTGCTGGAGGAACTGGCCGAGGAAGAAGTGCGCCGGCTCGAGCGCGGCACCGCACCCGACGCCGAGACGGTGGCGGCGCTGCTGGCCGCCTCGCTGCTCGGCGGGCGCCGCACCCGGAGCGCCGGGGAACAGCTCGCCGAGAGGATCGGCGCCCAGGGCGCGCTGCGGCTGCGCGACAAGGGCGTCGCGCTGCTCACCGACTGCCTCGACCGGGTGCTGGACGGTGAGCGCGACCGGCGGCTGGCGCCGCTCGACGCGCTCGACGTGGCCCCGGAGCCGCAAGCCGAACTGATTGCCGCGCTGTCCGTACTGCAGAAGGAGAGGTGGTAGCGATGACTGCCGTCATTGACGAGGGGCCCGGCCGGAGCGAGATCCCGTCCTCCCACGACGACCGGAACCGGGATCACCGGAGCCCGCACCCGGCGCACCACGGAGGGCGCCCGGTCCCGTCGGAGGCGGAAGGGGACTGGAACGACGGGCTCATCGCCCGGCGCGCGGCAGCCAGAGCGGCGGATGCGAAGGCGGCCGCGGCCAGGACGGCAGTCAGGCAGGCGGCCAGGGCGACGGGTTCCGGGCCGGGGGCTGCCCCGTACGAGGACGTACGGCCACCCCAGGTCGAGGCGTACGTACCATCCGACGGCCCGCTCCGGCCCCGGCTCGACGCACTGCGTGAGCTGGTCGGGCTGTCCAGGGCCCGGCTCGACCTGTCCACGCTCGGGGAGGCGGGGCGCGTGCTCGACGAGGCGGCGGCCCGTCAGCGGCTGTCCGCCCGGCACACCGTCATCGCCATCGCCGGGGCGACCGGCAGCGGCAAGTCGACCCTGTTCAACTCCCTCGCGGGCGTCCAGATCTCCGAGACCGGGCTGCGCAGGCCGACGACCTCCGCCCCGATCGCCTGTTCCTGGACCGACGGGGCGGCCGGGCTGCTGGACCGGCTCGCCATCCCCGGACGGCTCAGGCGCAGGCCGCAGCGGAGCGGTACGGACGTCGACGAGGCGCTCCAGGGGCTCGTCCTCGTCGACCTGCCCGACCACGACTCGGCGGCGACCGAACATCGGGAGCAGGTCGACCGGGTGCTCGCACTGGTCGACGCGGTGATCTGGGTCGTGGACCCGGAGAAGTACGCGGACGCGGCCCTGCACGAGCGCTATCTGCGGCCGCTCGCCGGACATGCCGAGGTCACCTTCGTCGTGCTCAACCAGATCGACCGGCTGCCCGGCGATGCCGCCGACCAGGTCCTCGACGATCTGCGACGGCTGCTCGACGAGGACGGCATGGCGCTCGGTGAGCACGGCGAACCGGGCGCCACCGTCCTGTCCCTGTCCGCGCTCACCGGTGAGGGCGTGGGCGAACTGCGGGAGACGCTCGGCCGGTTCGTCCAGGAGCGCGCCGCGGCGGGCCGCCGGCTGTCCGCCGATGTGGACGCCGCCGCGGCCAGGCTCCGTCCGGTGTATGTCGCCGAGGGGCGCCCCGGTCTCAGCGAGCAGGCCCGCGAGGAGTTCGCCGACCGGCTCGCGGAAGCCGTCGGAGCGGCCGCGGCGGGACAGGCGGCGGAGCGCGAGTGGCGCAGGAACGCCGGGCGTGCGTGCGGCACGCCGTGGCTGCGGCTGTGGCGCTGGTTCGAGGCGACCCGGCGGTCGGGAAGCCCGGAGTACCCGGTGCAGCCCGCACCCGTCGAGGAGCAGCTCACCGCCCGGCAAGGGGTCGAACAGGCCGTACGGACGGTGGCGGACGAGGCCGCCGGCGGGCTGCCCGGACCGTGGGCGCAGGCGGTGCGCGAGGCCGCGGTGAACGGTGCGCAGGGGCTGCCGGAGGCGCTCGACGAGCTGGCGGAGAGGTTCGGCACCACGGACGGGCGGGGGCGGGCGGCGAACTGTGCCCCGGGTGAGGCGAGGAGTGGTGCGCACGGTGCGGCCGGTCCGGGCGGTTCGACGGTCGCGGCGACGGGGGTGGCCGGGGCCTCTGGTGTGGCGCACAGCGGTCGCGTGGGCGGGAGGCCGCCGCGGCCCCGGTGGTGGGCCGCCGCCGTGATGGCGCAGGCGTCGATGACGTTGTTGCAGATCTTCGGTGGTCTCTGGCTGGTGGGTCAGATCTTCGGCGTGCTCGAACCCGGATTCCTCACGCCCGCGCTGGTGATGCTGGCCGGGGTCGTCGGCGGCCCGTTGGTGGAGTGGTCGTGCGTGGCCGCGGCCCGGGGGCCCGCGCGACGGTACGGGCAGGAGGCCGAGCGGCAGTTGCGCGAGGCGGCGGCGGCCTGTGGGCGGGCGCGGGTGCTCGATCCGGTGGCGGCGGAACTCGTGCGGTACCGCGAGGTGCGGGAGAAGTACGCGGCGGTGACGGAGTTTTCCACAACCGGCCGGTAGTCCACAGGGGGCAGCGAGATTTCCGCCTTCCCTTCAGCCTGGGACCAGTGACCACGCGGATGCGGTCGCTGGAACCGAAGGCCGGAGGGAAGGCGGAGTCATGAACGAAACCTTGGTGACACTGTTGGGCAACGCGGCGACGGGTGTGGAGTTCCGGGAGACCGCGACCGGCGGAATGGCGCGATTCCGGTTCGCGGTGACACCGCGTCGTTGGGACCGTACGAAGCAGTTCTGGACGGACGGTCACACCAGCTTCTACACCGTCTGGGCATGGCGGACTCTGGCATCGAATCTGTGCGGTTCCGTCTCCGTCGGAGAACCCCTCGTCGTGCACGGCAGGTTGAAGGTGCGCGAGGAAGAACGGGAAGGCCTGCGCAGGACGTTCGTGGATGTCGAGGCGATCGCGGTGGGACACGATCTGACCCGTGGGACGGCCGCGTTCCGGCGGGTGTTGAGGAGCGACCCGCGGCTGGTGGCGCGGGCGGGGCAGCCGAAGAAGGCGGACGAACCGGACTGGTCGGGTGGGCCGCGCGGGTCGGGGCGCTCGGACGAGGGGGAGGAGCCGGGCCCAGCGGGTACGTCGTACGCCGTGTCACGTCCCGTACGGAAGAAAGGGGTTGAAAGCGGCGAGCGAGTCGGACGGCAGCGGGCCGAGGGGGCCGAGCCGCCGGATGGGCGCGAGAAGGACGACCGGGAGCTTGCGTCGATGTCATGACGTAACGCGGCGGATGGGGCGCTTGGGGGCGTACCTGGGGGCGCGTGAGAGGGCGTGCGCGAGCGAGGCGATAACGATTCCGAGTCGGAATGGTTATACGACGGTACGACTGGGGACTGTTCATTCCTTCCTCCCTAGGATTCCCCCGTACTCACGGGGCACTTGAGTTGACTGGCGGGGCGCTCCCCACACGCGCATCAGGCGCGGAAGGTCCCGCCCGGAGGGGAATTCTGTGTTTTCTGCTTCTTCAACGACCATTCCCTCGTCCAGAGCGAGGACTGGATCGCCACGACGGCGGGGCATAGCCCGGCTGGCCGCCTCGGTGGTGGCATCCGGTCTGGTGGCGGCGGGGGCCCTCGTCGGCGCAGGCAGCGCGGTCGCCGACCAGACGCCGCAGCAGCAAGGGGGCGCGTCCGCGGTCCTGGACGGGCTGAAGATCTACGACGGTGCCGTGAACCACACGGGCGGCAAGAACGAGAAGCTGGTCGCAGGCCTGTTCGAGATGACCGTCGACGGCGGCGGCAAGATCAAGACCTACTGCATCGACTTCCACAATCCCACCCAGAGCCGCGCGAAGTACCTTGAGACCCCTTGGTCCCAGACCTCGCTCGGCAGCAACAAGAACGCGGGGAAGATCCGCTGGATCCTGGAGAACTCCTACCCGCAGGTCGATGACCTCGCGACGCTCGCCGCGAAGGCGGGCACCGGGTCGCTGACGGAGAAGACCGCGGCGGCGGGCACCCAGGTCGCCATCTGGCGCTACTCCGACGGCGTTGATGTCGAAGCGTCCGACCCGCAGGCCGAGAAGCTCGCCGACTGGCTGGAGAGCAACGCCGCCAACCAGGAGGAGCCGCAGGCTTCCCTCGCGCTGGACCCGACCGCGGTCTCCGGCAAGTCCGGTGAGCGGCTCGGGCCGATCACCGTGCGCACCAACGCCTCCCAGGTCACCGTGACCCCGCCCGCCGACGCAGCCAGCGGCGTCAAGGTCACCGACAAGAGCGGCCAGCCCGTGACCTCCGCGGCCAACGGCGCCGAGCTCTACTTCGACGTACCGGCCGGCACCGCCGACGGCTCCGCCTCGCTCTCCGTCCAGGCCACCACCTCGGTGCCGGTCGGCCGGGCCTTCGCCGGTGAGACCAAGAGCCAGACCATGATCCTGGCCGGCTCCAGCCAGTCCACGGTCTCCGCGACCGCCACCGCGACCTGGGCCAAGAAGGGCCCGATCCCGGCGGTCTCGGCGGAGAAGAACTGCGCCAAGGGTGGCGTCGACGTCACCGCGAGCAACGAGGGCGACGAGGCGTTCACCTTCGAGCTGGCGGGGGAGCAGCACACGATCGAGGCGGGCAAGTCGGAGACGGTGACCGTCCCGGTCGGCGAGGACCAGGCGTACGACTTCACCATCACCGGCCCCAACGGCTTCTCGAAGACGTTCAAGGGCGTTCTCGACTGCAAGACCGGCGGCAGCGGCGCCGGTGGCCCCGAGACCCAGACCTCGGGCCAGCCCACGCCGGCCACGACCGACAGCGGTTCGACCGGGGCGACGGGTGACCTCGCCGCGACCGGTGGCTCCAGCGCCACTCCGATCATCGCGGGCGTCGCGATCGTCCTCGTCGTCGTCGGCGGCGGCGCGGTCTTCTTCCTCCGCAAGCGCAAGACCCAGCCGTCCGGTCACTGATCACACCGGTCGTCCGTGACCGCACCGGCGGCCACGGAGTGACGGACGACGGGCAGAGCGTCACAGGTGCCCGATGGCGGCCCCGGTGCATACGTGCACCGGGGCCGTTCGGCGTTGTGTTCTCCGTGATATGTGGGCGGGCGCCCACGGGCACTCCGCCCCGCTCGGTGAACTGCCCGTTCGGTGGCCCGCCGGGCGCGTGCAGCGCGATCCGTGCACGCACCCGAAGCCATTGCCCGAAGTAGCGCCGGGGCCAACTCATCCGATGTGCATGAATATTGACGGTGCGTCACCATATGTGTCCGGGCGGTGAGGGTGCACATGGGTACGCGTACTCATGTAGGGCGGCAGCCCGTCCCGCGAAAGTTTGTTCATGACGCTGAACAGAGTTCTTGTGTGC
Organism: Streptomyces sp. NPDC052052; assembly: GCF_040680455.1. Classification (NCBI taxonomy): domain Bacteria; kingdom Bacillati; phylum Actinomycetota; class Actinomycetes; order Kitasatosporales; family Streptomycetaceae; genus Streptomyces; species Streptomyces sp. NPDC052052. The sequence continues at coordinate 234,706 of NZ_JBFAWU010000011.1, forward strand.
GCGGGGGCGGCAGCGCTCGCGGTGATGGGGCTGGCTGCGTGCGGCAGCGAACAGGCCGGGCGGCGGCAGCAGAACCCCGCGAGCAACATGGGCGCGCAGGTGGCTGTCAGCCCGGGCCCGGACGAGCAGGTGGCGTTCATGCAGATGCTGGAACGGGTGGGTGCGCCCTGCGCGCCGGATGCCCCGGCGGCGACGGAGTCGGACGATCCGGGCCCGGACGAGCATCCGCCCACGCGGCCGAGCGGGCTGCTGCCGGTGGACGACAAGCCGCCCACCAACACGCCGTCCCCCACCGTGGCGCCCGAGCGGCCCGAGCTGAACGGCACAGAGGCGTGTGAAGGCCGTGAGCACGGCGCGCGCATCACCCAGGCGCTGATCGGCCTGGGCAAGCCCACCACGCTTCAGGTGAGGCGGAAGCTGAACGAGCTCGGCTACATCGATTCCCGTATCCACGGACTGAAGGCCGAGCGGGGCGTGGTGCGCTTCTCCCTGGACCTGCGGGCGATGGGCGGACAGCTCGCGCTCGAGGGGACCGCGGCCGGGAAGAAGACCACGGTGAGGGCGTTCGCGCACCCGGCGGAAGGGGCGTGGTCGGCTTGACGCGTGCCTGACATGCGCCGGTGATCGCTTCCGGGGGCGGCCCTCCCTGGGTCGTCCCCGGGGCGTGCGAAGGCGCTCGGCGGCGATCGACGGTGGCAGTCGGTGACGGGTCGGCTACCGTCGCGGGCGGGAAAGGGCAGGTTGCGGGGGACCGATGAGACTGGTTTCCGTCCTGGGACGGCCGTCAGGCAAGATGGGGTGTATCTGCCCACACATCGATAGCCGGACGGTTTCTCTTGGCTGAGTACATCTACACCATGCGCAAGACGCGCAAAGCGCACGGCGACAAGGTGATCCTCGATGACGTCACCCTGAACTTCCTGCCCGGCGCGAAGATCGGTGTCGTGGGCCCCAACGGCGCCGGTAAGTCCACGGTGCTGAAGATCATGGCGGGCCTGGAGCAGCCGTCCAACGGCGACGCGTTCCTGTCGCCCGGTTTCAGTGTCGGCATCCTCATGCAGGAGCCGCAGCTCGACGAGGCGAAGACGGTCCTGGAGAACGTCCAGGACGGCGCCGCCGAGATCATGGGCAAGCTCAAGCGCTTCAACGAGGTCGCCGAGCTCATGGCGACCGACTACTCCGACGCGCTGATGGAGGAGATGGGTAAGCTCCAGGAGGACCTGGACCATGCCAACGCGTGGGACCTGGACGCCCAGCTGGAGCAGGCCATGGACGCCCTGGGCTGCCCGCCCGGCGACTGGCCGGTCGTCAACCTCTCCGGTGGTGAGAAGCGCCGCGTCGCGCTCTGCAAGCTGCTGATCGAGGCCCCCGACCTGCTGCTCCTCGACGAGCCCACCAACCACCTCGACGCCGAGTCGGTCAACTGGCTGGAGCAGCACCTCTCGAAGTACGCGGGCGCCGTGGTCGCGGTCACCCACGACCGCTACTTCCTGAACAACGTCGCCGAGTGGATCCTCGAACTCGACCGCGGACGCGCCCTGCCGTACGAGGGCAACTACTCCACCTACCTCGACAAGAAGGCCGCCCGCCTCAAGGTCGAGGGCCGCAAGGACGAGAAGCGCGCCAAGCGGCTCAAGGAAGAGCTGGAGTGGGTCCGCTCCAACGCCAAGGGCCGGCAGACCAAGTCCAAGGCCCGTCTCGCCCGTTACGAGGAGATGGCGGCCGAGGCCGACAAGATGCGGAAGCTGGACTTCGAGGAGATCCAGATCCCGCCGGGCCCGCGGCTCGGTTCCATCGTCGTCGAGGTCGAGAACCTCTCGAAGGCCTTCGGCGACAAGGTCCTCATCGACGACCTGTCGTTCACGCTGCCCCGCAACGGCATCGTCGGCGTCATCGGTCCGAACGGCGCGGGCAAGACCACGCTGTTCAAGATGATCCAGGGCCTGGAGACCCCGGACTCCGGCTCCATCAAGATCGGTGACACGGTCAAGATCTCCTACGTCGACCAGTCCCGCGCCAACATCGACCCGAAGAAGACCCTCTGGGCCGTCGTCTCGGACGAGCTGGACTACATCAACGTGGGCCAGGTCGAGATGCCCTCGCGTGCCTATGTGTCCGCGTTCGGCTTCAAGGGCCCGGACCAGCAGAAGCCGGCCGGTGTCCTCTCCGGTGGTGAGCGCAACCGCCTCAACCTGGCGCTGACGCTCAAGGAGGGCGGCAACCTGCTGCTCCTCGACGAGCCCACCAACGACCTCGACGTCGAGACCCTGTCCTCGCTGGAGAACGCCCTGCTGGAGTTCCCGGGCGCCGCTGTGGTCATCTCCCACGACCGCTGGTTCCTGGACCGCGTCGCCACGCACATCCTGGCGTACGAGGGCGACTCCAAGTGGTACTGGTTCGAGGGCAACTTCGAGTCGTACGAGAAGAACAAGGTCGACCGCCTCGGAGCCGACGCGGCCCGCCCGCACCGCGCCACGTACAAGAAGCTCACGCGAGGCTGATCGTCTTGGCGCGTCACATCTACCGCTGCCCGCTGCGCTGGTCGGACATGGATGCCTTCGGCCACGTGAACAACGTGGTCTTCCTCCGCTACCTGGAGGAGGCGCGCGTCGACTTCATGTTCCGGCTGGCGCCGGGGGACGGTTCGCCGTCCTTCTCGGGCGGGTCCGTGGTGGCCCGGCACGAGATCGACTACATACGGCCACTGGTCCACCGGCACGAGCCGGTGACCGTCGAGTCGTGGGTCACGAAGATCGGTGCCGCGCAGCTGACCATCGCGTACGAGGTCAAGGACCCGGACCAGGTCTACGTACGGGCCTCGACCGTCATCGTGCCGTACAACCTGGCCGAGGGGCGGCCTCGGCGGATCTCCGCCGAGGAGAAGCAGTACCTCCAGCAGTACCTGGCCGAGGAGCCCGCAGCAGCATGACGGTGCCCGTGCGGTCGCTGGAATTCGCCGACCCGAGGGAGGCCGCGGACCTCGCGGCCTTCCTCGGCCGGCTGCTCCGCTACGACCGGGCCGCCGCGGTGCGGATGCAGGCGGGCGGCAACGCGCTGGCCGTGTTCGGCCGGCTGCCGTCGTTCGATGTCCTGGCGATCCGGACGGCCCGGCTGGCCGGCACCCATGAGTTCGACGTCACGGTGTCCGCCGGTGAATTCCTCGAATCCCTCCACGCCGAGGGGCCGGCGGCCGGTTCGGGCGCCCTGCCCGCCCCCGTCACCGGGCCGCCGTGGACGGGTGTCCTCCCGCCCCGCGGCGGCTGGCACGAACGGCCGGGTCTGCCCGGCCCGGTTCCGCTGCGCACCGCCGTCACCGCCGCCGTGGCGGAGTTCCGTGCCCGCGACGAGGCACTGCCCGAGGCACGCCGCACCCGGGCGGAGCGGGACCTGATCGGCCGTGACATCTGGTCGCGGACGGTCGGCGGCACCGGACTTCCGCTGCGGGCCGTCCACGCCGCCCAGTCCCTCGGCTTCCTGCGCGCGGCGCCGGACTTCCCGGTCGCCCTGCTCGCGTCCGGGCCCTGGCTGCGGCTGCGCACCCCGTTCGGTTCGATCGCCGTGCGCGGTCCGGGCGGCGGGCTCGGCACGCTCGCGGTGACGGTCGGCGCCGGCTGAGCAACAGCCCCGCCGCCCCGTGTCACGGCTGCGGCTGGTCGTCCGGCCAGACGCCGATGTGGTCCTGCTCCAGCTCCAGCATCACCCGGTGCTCCATCCCGAGCGCCTGCAGATAGTCGGCGGGCAGTTGCAGCCGGCCCGCACGGTCGAGCATCGCGTACTCCCGCGCCACCTGCGACTCCAGGCCGGTCGCCGCGTCGACCTCGGTGCGGCGCAGCACCTCGGAGGACGTACGGCCGTCCCGGATGGCGACCGTGCGGCGGACCTCGCTCGCCACCGCCTGGTCGTGCGTGACGATCACGATCGTGGTGCCGAGTTCTTCGTTGGCACGGCGGAACGCGGCGAAGACCTGCTCACCGGTGGCCGAGTCGAGTTCACCGGTCGGTTCGTCGGCGAGCAGCACCGACGGGCTGTTGGCGAGCGCGACGGCGATCGCCACCCGCTGCTGCTGGCCGCCGGAGAGCTGCTGCGGGCGCCGGTCGCGGCACTCCTCCAGGTCCAGCATCCGGAGCAAGGACTCGGCACGCGCGGCCCGTTCACGGCCCCGGCCCCGGCCGCGCAGCTGCATCGGCAGGGTGATGTTCTGGACGGCGGTGAGGTACGGCAGAAGGTTGCGGGCGGTCTGCTGCCAGACGAAGCCGACGACGTCCCGGCGATAACGGAGCCGTTCCTTCGGTCCCATCGACAGCAGATCCGACCCGGCGACCTTCGCCGAACCGGCCGTGGGCACGTCGAGGCCCGCCAGGATGTTCATCAAAGTCGACTTGCCGCTGCCGGACGCGCCGACCAGGGCCATCAACTCGCCCTCCGCGACCAGCAGATCGAGGCCCTGGAGGGCCTGTACCTCCACCCCGTCCGTGGAGAAGATGCGCACCACGCGGTCGCAGGCGATCAGCGCGTCGTGTCCGTAGGAGGGCCGGTCACGGCGTGCGGCGGCCCGCTGTTCGAGCTCGGCCAGGGTGGTGTCGGGCGACGGCGACGTCATCGGTGGTCTCCTGACCTCAGTTCGGTGATCGGTCCGCGGCGACCGGCCCACCACGCCTGGGCGGCGGCCACCGCGGCGGTGAGGACGACGACGCCCAGCGCCGGCAGTGTGAGCGACCACGGGTCCGCCCGCAGCGCGACGGATTCGTCCCCGCCGGGGCCGGACCCGGAGAAGAGCGCGAGGCTCACCAGGTCGACGCCCGGCGCCAGCAGGGCCGTGGTCGCCCACCCGACGAGCAGCCCGCCGACAGCGGCCAGCAGTGCCTGCGGCAGTGCTTCGAGGCCGAGGAGCCGCCGGCCCTGCCGGGAGGTGAGACCCATGGTCCGCAACCGGGCCAGCAACGCGGTGCGCTCCGGTGAGGTCTGCAGCAGCGACAGCAGGACGGCGAGCAGGGCGTAGCCCGCGCCTGCCGCGACCGCCGCCGTGTAGATCCCCTCGGCGCCCCGCTGCATCGGGGTGTCGACGAACGCCTCGCGTTCCTCCGAGCGCAGCCGTACGGAGATGTCCTTGCCGGCCTGATGCGCCGCCGCGCGCAGCGCCCGCACGTCGGGTGAGCCGCCGGTGACGAGGAGCGTGGTGGTCTGCCGGCGGGAGAGCGATGCGGCGTCGACGACGAGGAAGTCGCTGTCGGAGACGGCCGGAGTACGGGTGACCGTACCCGTCACCCGTACGCGGAAGTCCCCGGCCGCCGTGGACAGCTCGCGTGGTCCGTCGCCGAGCCGCCGGGCGACGGACGGCGAGGCGAGGACGGGCAGCACCCGGTCCTTCGACCCGGCGGCTCCCTCGCGCGCCGTGCCCCCGGCCGTCAACCGGTCGGCGGAGAACGCTCCGAGGCCGGTCTCGCGGGCCAGCCGGGCGTACTCGGCAGGGTCGACGCCCACCAGGACGGCGCCCTTGGTGCGCCGGTCCCCGGAGCCGTCGCCTGGCAGCGGGACGTCGTACTCGATCTGCACACCCGTCGCCGCCCGCACACCGTCCGCCTTCCGTACCTCCCGGACCAGGCGCTCCGGCAGCGGCACGGAGTTGCCCGGCCCGCTGATCCTGGCGTCCGCGCCGACCGCACGCAGCGCCGCGCCGTCCCGCGCGGACGCGACACCCGCGAGCACCGAGCCGCCGAACGCCGCCGTGGTCAGCGCGATCAGCAGCGCGAGCAGTGCGAGGGTGCCGCCCGCCGAGGTGCGCCCGGCGCGCGCCAACGCGAGGAAACCGACCGCACCGCGCCGCCGGGCGACGGCGCGCGAGGCGAGACGCAGCGGCAGCGGATACAGCCGCATCAGGACCAGCGCGGCGATCAGCCCGACGAGCACCGGGGCGGCGCTGGTCAGCAGGTCCGCACCGCCGTCGGACCCCGTGCCGCGGCGGCGCAGGGC
>NZ_JBFAWU010000012.1:0-14872 GCF_040680455.1 Streptomyces sp. NPDC052052
AGGTGCTGCCCGCCCTCGGGAACTACGCGATCTCGATGTTCAAGGAGACCCCGTTCCTGGCGGTGATCACGGTGCAGGAGATGGTCTTCGAGCCCGGCACCCCAGGGGGTACCGGGCCCACGACCGCACTTTCGTACCGGCTGCTACTTGAGCTTGGTGCCGGTGGAACGCAGGTTGGCGCAGGCCTCCGTGACGCGCTTGGCCATGCCCGCCTCGGCGGACTTGCCCCAGCTGCGCGGGTCGTAGACCTTCTTGTTGCCGACCTCGCCGTCGACCTTCAGCACACCGTCGTAGTTGCGGAACACGTGGTCCACGATCGGGCGGGTGAAGGCGTACTGGGTGTCGGTGTCGAGGTTCATCTTCACGACGCCGTTCTCCAGCGCGGTGGCGATCTCCTGCTCGGTGGAGCCGGAACCGCCGTGGAAGACGAAGTCGAACGGGGAGGCCTTGCCGTACTGGGCGGCGACACCCTCCTGGAGGTCCTTCAGCAGCTCGGGACGGAGCACGACGTTGCCCGGCTTGTAGACGCCGTGGACGTTGCCGAAGGAGGCGGCCAGCAGGTAGCGGCCCTTCTCGCCCAGGCCGAGCGCCTCGGCGGTGCGCAGCGCGTCGTCGACGGTCGTGTACAGCTCGTCGTTGATCTCGTGCGAGACACCGTCCTCCTCGCCACCGGTCGGGGTGATCTCGACCTCAAGAATGATCTTGGCGGCGGCGGCCTTGGCCAGCAGCTCCTGCCCGATGGCCAGGTTGTCGGCGAGGGTCTCGGCGGAACCGTCCCACATGTGGGACTGGAACAGCGGGTTCAGGCCCTTGGCGACGCGCTCGGCGGAGATGTCGAGCAGCGGACGCACATAGCCGTCCAGCTTGTCCTTGGGGCAGTGGTCGGTGTGCAGCGCGACCGTGATGTCGTACTTGGCGGCGACGACGTGCGCGAACTCGGCCAGGGCAACGGCGCCCGTGACCATGTCCTTGTTGTACTGGCCGCCCAGGAACTCCGCCCCACCGGTGGAGATCTGGACGATGCCGTCGCTCTCGGCCTCCGCGAAGCCGCGCAGTGCAGCGTGCAGGGTCTGGGTCGACGTCACATTGATGGCCGGGTAGGCGAACTTCCCTGCCTTCGCCCGGTCGAGCATCTCGGCGTAGACCTCGGGGGTTGCGATGGGCATCTGTCCGCTCCTTGGGTTATGCGGGTGTGCGTGCTGGTTCCCTGACCTGGGGGCGACGTCATCGTCGCCCCCATCTTCCCAGACTCTCGCCACGGCTCCACCCGGCCACTCCCTTGACGTCCAGGCGAGCACCGCTCAGAGATGCGCAAGGGGCGGGCTGTTTCACGTGAAACAGCCCGCCCCTGAGGAAACCGCAGGTCAGTCCCGGCGTCAGGCCAGGTCGAGGTCCGCCGTCGCATAGGCGTGCAGATACGGGATACCGGCCTCGGCGATGGCCGGAGCCGCACCCCGCTCCACGATCGTGGCGACGGCGACGACCTCGCCCCCGGCCTCGCGCACCGCCTCGACCGCCGTCAGCGGCGAACCGCCGGTCGTCGAGGTGTCCTCGACGACCAGGCAGCGCCGGCCCTTCACGTCCGTGCCCTCGATGCGGCGCTGCATCCCGTGCGCCTTCTGCGCCTTGCGGACGACGAAGGCGTCCAGCTCCTGCCCGCGCGCGGCGGAGGCGTGCAGCATGGCGGTGGCGACCGGGTCGGCGCCCAGCGTCAGCCCGCCCACACAGTCGTAGTCCAGCTCGGCGGTGAGGTCGAGCATCACCTGACCGACCATCGGCGCGGCCTTGCCGTCCAGCGTGATGCGGCGCAGATCGATGTACCAGTCGGCCTCGAGTCCCGAGGAGAGGGTCACCTTGCCGTGCACCACGGCCTTGTCCTTGATCTGCTGGAGCAGCTCAGCACGTACGTCAGTCATGGCTATGAGCTTAGAGCTCCTCCCAGGCCGGGACCCGCGCCGGTGCCGGGCCGCAGCCCCCACGGACCGTCCCAGCGGTCAGAGCCTGCGCCAGTTCCAGGTCGTGGCAATCTCCAGCGGGTCGATCGGGGTGACATAGCGGGGCGCGGTGTTCAGCCCGTTCGGCGGGCCGGACTGCGGCTCCACGCAGACCGCCTCGGCCTGCTCGTCGTAGATGACGACCCACTCGGCCCGGCTCTTCACGGTCAGTTCCAGCTGCTCCGGCCAGGTGAGCGTCACATCGACGCCGTCCGGCATGCCGAAGCAGTCGTCCCACGGCCCGGGCAGGGGCGGGATACGGCGGCCGGTCGGCAGATGGTTCTCGCCCCGCTCCTCCTGCCAGGCCGCGTCGAAGGAGATCTCCACGTTCTTGCCGGAGCCGAGATCCCGCAGGAACCAGGGGTGCCAGCCGGCCTGCGCGGGGAACGAGTCCCCGTACGTCTCGATGCCGAACGCCAGCGTGAGCGTGTCCTCGGCCAGCTCGAAGGTCTGGGTCACCCGGCCCGGATAGGGCCAGGGATCGGTGAGGTCGTAGTAGAACGCGGCCTCCCGCTCACCCACCCGGGCGGTGCGCCAGGCGGTGTCCCTGCCGGTGCCGTGGATGGCGTGCGGCGGGGAGTTCAGCGGCAACCGGTGCAGGACGTCGCCGTTGCGGAACAGCCCGTTCTCGGTGCGCCCGCACCACGGCACCATCGGGAAGCAGCCGTACCGCTCCCCTTGCCGCAGCAGTTCAATGCCTCCGATCCGCAGACTGCCGATACGGCAGCCATGGAGGGGGTCAATGGTCAACTCTGCGTCGCCGACGGACAGCCGGACGTCCTTCTCACTGCTGCTCACCCGACCGACATTACTGTCGCTACTACCTGCGGCGCCTCAGCGCCCTGGTCACGACGACGGCTGACGCGAGCGCGAGCGCGGCGGCGGGGGCGACCCAGCGGAGTGTGGCGCCCGCATTGGTCGAATCGGGTGACGGCACGGGGGCGTACCTGCCGCGAGGCGGCGCATGGTCGACCTCCTCGGCGCTGCGTCCGATCATGGTGCGCCTGGCGTGTGCGGCCTCGGCCGGGGGGCCGTCGGGGGCACTGAACTCCGCCTCGGACGCATCGTCGAGGGAGGGCGGGGGCACCGGGGCGTCGAAGACGGAACCGGTGCCCGGAGGGTTCCCGGTGGCGGGGGAATCGTCCTCGACGGCCTCTTCGGGGGCCGTGGCCGCACCGGTTGCGTCGGCCTCCTCGGCCGCCTCCTCGATGGCCTGCTCCACGGCTTCCCCCACGGACCGCTCGGCCTCGTCGAGAACCTCGTCCGCCGCGCCGGCGTCCGCCGCATCCACGCCCGGCGCGCCCTCGCCCGCCGCATCCTCGCCCGGCGCGCCCTCGCCCGTCGTGTCCACCGCGCCCTCGCCCGCCAGCGTCTCCGTCACCAACTGCTGCGCGAAGCGGTCCAGCAGGCGGCAGGCCATCGTGAGCGCCGCCACCGGATCCAGCTCCAGGAGGCGGCCGTCACCGCTCACCGTGCCCGAGAACCCGATCGCCGTGCCGTCGTCCCTGCTCGTCAGGCTGATCGTCAGCTTCAGTTCCGCCGAGCCGGTGCCGCGGGCCTCGACCCCCTCGCCCGTCACCAGGATCCTGTCCCGGTCCGGGCCCTCCTGCGCGGATGGGGTGAGCCGCAGCGCACCGCGGTACGTGATCGTGTGCCCGTCGACCCGGATCCTGAGCCGGCCGGACAGCGCGCCCGCGGAATCATCGGCGTCCTGTTGGAGCCCCGGTACACAGCGCGCGACGCGGGCGGGATCCCCCAGCGTCCGCCGCAGGGACGGGACCGGAACCGGAACGAACACCTCATGCTCCATGGAAACCGAGCCTACTCAGCCACGGGCGTCACGTCAGCGGTTCCACGTCGTGAAACGGCCCGCCCGACGCCGCGGCGACGCCGTACGGAGCGGATCACCGGTCCTCCCAGAACCGCGGATGGACCAGCGTCGACGGCGGCAGCCCGGACAGCCGTCCGCTCACCGCGTCCCGTCCCGCACGCACCAGCGAGAACTGCGTCAGCGACCGCAGCCGCGGCGCCTTCGGGGCGAGCCGGAGCTGCGGCGCTCCGACCGGAGCGGCAAGGAAGAACCCCCAGCCGCGCTCGGCCCGCGCCCGGTGCGCGGCCCGGTCCGGTCCGGCCGCGAAATCGGTGGGCCGGCCGCTGATCCGGTAGGGACGGGTACGCAGACCGGCCGCCCGCATCGACGCCTCCACCGTCCAGTACGTGTGCGGCCGGGTCACCGGCGGGCCCGCGTGCACCACCAGCCGGCCGCCCGGCGCGAGGGCCTCGGCGGCCAGGCCGTAGAACTCCGCCGAGTAGAACTTCGTGCTGTCGGAGATCCCCGGATCGGGCAGGTCGGAGATCACCACGTCGTAGCTGCCGTGCGCCGCGCGCAGCCAGTTGAAGGCGTCCGCGTTGACGGCCGTCAGCCGCGGGTCGCCGTACGCGTGGGCGTTCAGCGCGGAGAGCGCCCGGTCGGTACGGGCCAAACGGGTGACGCCGGGGTCGACCTCGACGACGGTGACCCTGCGGACGTCCGGGTATCGCAGCACCTCACGGGCGGCGAGCCCGTCACCACCGCCCAGGACCAGGACGCGAGCGCGCGCCCCGTTCATCGCCGGATGGACCAGCGCCTCGTGGTAGCGGTACTCGTCGCGCGCGCTGGCCCGCAGCCGGCCGTCCAGATACAGGTCCAGGGAGCTGCGGCCCGCCCCCGTCAGCACGATCTCCTGGACGCCGGTCTGCACCGCGACCCGCACCCCGTCCCCGTACACCGCCCGCCGCGCCGCCCGCTCGAAGTCGTCGACCAGCGCGGTCGCGAGGGCGAGCACGGCGATCACCGCCAGGTTGACCGTGATCAGCAGCCATCGGGAGCGCGGGCTGAGGTCCCGCCGGAACACCCACAGCACCAGCGCCCCGCCCGCTGCCGCGTTGACCGCACCGGTGCACAGCGCCCCGGTGAGCTGTCCGAGCACCGGCAGCAGCAGAAAGGGGAACGCCAATCCGCCGACCAGCGCCCCCACGTAGTCGGCGGCGAAAAGGTCCGCGACCGTCCCGCCCGCGTCCTGCCGGTCGACGCGTTGGATCAGCGTCATCAGCAACGGAATCTCCGCCCCGATCAGGACGCCGATCGCGAGCGAGAACCCGACCAGGGCGTACCGCGACTCCCCGACCCAGGCGAACGACGCGTACAGCACGACCGCCGAAGAACCCCCGACCAGCGCGAGCACTGCCTCGATGAGTCCGAACCCGACGGCGGCACGGCTGCGTAAACGTTTCGCGAGCAACGAGCCGACCCCCATCGCGAACACCATCACGGAGAGCACGACGGATGCCTGGGTGACGGAGTCGCCGATCAAGTAGGAGGCCAGCGCAACGAGTTCGAGTTCGTAGACCAGTCCGCAGGCGGCGCAGACGAAGACGGCGACCAGCACGAGACGGCGACCGGTCCTCGGCCGTACGGGAAGACATGCCGCACCCCCTCGCGGCGACACCTGCTGATCGATCATGATGCGAACGCTATGTCACGAGACAGTGGCAGCCTGTCACCCGCAAGGGTGCAAGTGGTACGTACACAAGGAAGTCGGGGCCCGGTCAGTGCACTGCCGCCGGAATCCGCACTCCCACCCGGGTGCGCGTCACCACCAGTTGTCCCTCCTGCGGGTACGCGTGCCAGGTGCGCCACCGCACCTGGCCGTCGGTCCGCTGGGCGAGCAGGGCGGTGAAGGCGTGCGGGCTGCCGGGGAACGTCCCCGCGAGGCTCTGGGGATGGTCGGCGACGAGCGCGAGGAGTTCCTGGGCACGCCCGGCGAACGATCCCGCCGAGAGCGTCTCGACACGCGCCGCGAATTCGTACTCCCAGTCCCCGAGCCGCTTGGCAACACCGATCGGCAACGGTGTGCTGCTGCCCGGGATGCACGCCACGGTTTCGGAACAGGCACCCCGGCCCTCCTCCAGGAGCACCTGATGCGAGGCGCCGAGCAGGCGCAACTGGAGGCGGGCACCCGCGAGATCGAGGTCGAGCACGGCGAGGGCGGGAAGCGGTTCGCGCCCCAGCGCCCAGGCCAGGTCGGCAGCACGGGTGTCGGAATAGGCCGTCTGGAGGGTCGTGAGCATGAGTCGGCTCCGCAAACAAGCGTGGACACCTGGACAGGGGACGCCTCCGACGCGATGCACGTAGGGGGTGGGAAGCGCCCGATCAGGTCCAACTCGGGTCCGAGGGCTGGATGTTCTCTCGACCGAGGGAATCACGAAGTAGCCGCATCCACAGCGGTTTTGACCAACTTGACGTGGTTTCCATCCGCTCGGGGGTCCCTCGGTTCAACTGTTCAGCATCCCTCGCGAAACGCCCCAACAAAAAGGCGCCCGGCGGGAGTTCACCCGCCGGGCACCTTTCGGACACCGGGCCGTGCGTGCCCGGCACGGGCAGGTGGCCCTGCTCGGTCACGGATCAGCTGCCCCGTGTCAGCCGCCTCCGCCGCATCCTCCCCCGCCGCCGCACGAGGAGCCTCCACCGCACGAGGAACTGCCGCCGCACGAGGAGTGGCCGCCACCGCAGGAATGCCCTCCGGAGTGGCCGCCGGAGTGGCCGCCGGAGTGGCTGCTGCCGCTCCCGCAGGACGAGCCGCTGCCACTGCCGCCCCCTGCCCACCAGCTGCCGCCCGCGGCGCTGCCGCCGCTTGCGTCCCGGCGCACGCTGCGCCTGCTCCCGCCCCTGCCCCGCGCCTGTGGCTTACTCCGTTTTTGGGCGGCCACGCGCACGACGACCAGCAGCCCGACCACGACCGCCACGCTCACGAGTGCGACGTATACGTCCACCGACCTCACGCCCTTCCGTTCCCCCCGAAGCGAGGTCCCCCCGCCCCTGCGCTCTCTGCGTGACGGGGGAATGCCCCCGACCCCGAACGGCCAAAGCAGACTTGAGCAACTCCAGAGCTTTTGCGCAGGATGAAGTCATGACTCAGGGACGACCGCTGCTCAACCGCCGCCTCACCGAGTTCGGCACGACGATCTTCGCCGAGATGTCGGCGCTCGCCGTGCGAACCGGCTCCGTCAACCTCGGCCAGGGTTTCCCCGACACCGAAGGCCCCGAAGAGGTCAGGGAGGCCGCGGTCCGTGCCCTGCGGGAGGGGAAGGGCAACCAGTACCCGCCCGGCCCGGGCATCCCGGAACTACGCGCAGCGATCTCCGACCACCAACAGCGCTTCTACGGCCTCTCCTTCGACCCGGACACCGAGGTCCTGGTCACCGCCGGCGCCACCGAGGCCATCGCCGCGACCCTGCTGGCGCTACTGGAACCGGACGACGAGGTCATCGCCTTCGAGCCCTTCTACGACTCCTACGCGGCCTGCATCGCCATGGCCGGCGCAAAGCGCGTACCGCTCACCCTGCGTGCCCCGTCCTTCCGCCCGGACCTGGACGAACTGCGCACCAAGATCACTTCGCGGACCCGCCTCCTTCTTCTCAATACCCCGCACAACCCAACCGGCGTGGTCCTCACTGCCGACGAACAGAGCGCCATCGCTGCACTCGCCATCGAGCACGACCTGCTCGTCGTTACCGACGAGGTGTACGAGCACCTCGTCTACGAGGGCACACACCGCCCCATCGCGGCCCTGCCCGGAATGCGCGAGCGCACGGTCACCATCAGCTCGGCCGGCAAGACCTTCTCCTTCACCGGATGGAAGGTTGGCTGGGTCACGGCGAACGGCCCGCTCGTCTCCGCCGTCCGGACGGCCAAGCAGTACTTGACGTACGTCAGCGCGGGCCCGTTCCAGTATGCGATCGCTGAGGCTCTGCGGCTGCCGGACTCGTACTTCGACGGCTTCCGCGCCGACCTCCGCCGCAAGCGCGACCTGCTCGGCGACGGCCTGCGCGCGGCCGGGTTCGAGGTCTACCAGCCCCAGGGCACGTACTTCATCACCACCGACATCACCCCCTTCGGCGAGAAGGACGCCTACGCGTTCTGCCGCGCGCTCCCCGAACGCTGCGGCGTCGTGGCCATCCCCAACTCCGTGTTCTACGACGATCCCGACGCCGGCCGCAGCCAGGTCCGCTTCACTTTCTGCAAGCGGGACGATGTTCTCCGGATGGCCACCGATCGCCTGCAACGCCTGGCGTCCTGAGCTCACACCCCGTCGCCCCGAATGAGACCGGGGCAAGAACGTCACGAGCGTGATCGTGTTCGACTCCCAGACCGGTCTGTATTCGTTCGAGTGCAGACCGGCCGGTCGAACTCGGCAGCATCCAGATGCCGCTGCGAGGGCCTCACAACGGCGACTCCATCGCTTCCTTGCCGCACGCCGAGGCGCACGTGACGGGCACCGTCGCGGGTGCGCACTGGATGGCGTTCGTGCTGCCGGGCTGGATGACTGTGAGCGGCTGGTACCGGCGTGGCGATCTCGCCGAGCGGTATGCCAAGGAAAACGGTGCGGGTCCCGGTTACGTTCACCACCAAGCGAGGTGTCTCCCGTTCACCCGGTGCGGCCCTGCCTCTTGCTTCTCATCGCGCCGATCGTCTGACCGGCCATGAGGAGACAGGCGATCAGAGCGAAGGGCCAGATCCAGAGGGGGGCGTCGGCGTCGTAGACAGGCGTGAGGGCCGACAGCAGCGACAAAGCGGCCCAGACGGCGAGTCGTGCGGAGAGAAGTACCCAGGGGTCGGTGGGGCGTGCGAAGAGGATGAGCCCGCGTATCGAGTCCGGGGGGGATGGCCATACATGTCTCCGTGTCTGGCGGCTGTAGCAGCTTCGGCAGAACGCGGCCCGGCCCGGGGTGACGGTCGTGGAGACCACCGCCCCGGGCCGGGCCGTCACTGGCGTGCCGGACTCAGGCGTCCGGAGCGTCCTGCTCCGTGCCGTCCGTCTTCTCCTCGGCCGGCGCCAGGCCCAGGCGCTCCTGCAGCCACTTGTCGAACTCGATCGAGGCGCGCACCCAGCTCACCGTCGACGAGACGAAGTGCTCCAGGCTGACGCCCGTACCGATGAGCATCTGCGCCTCACCGATCAGACGGACCGAGGTCTCGGTCTCCTCGGAGCCCTCCTCGGGCTCGTGGGTGTGGGTGTAGACCTTGGGCCACAGGGTGCGGCGGTTCCAGTCGTCGATCGCGTCGAGAAGGACCGGACGCAGGTCCGCGGCGTGCGGGCGGTCGTAGAACGTACGGACCGAGAAGACCTGCTGCTCGTTCTCGCCGCGGAACATGAAGTACGTGCGGAAGTCCTCCCACGGCGCCGCGAGGTCGCCCTCGTCGTCGACGACGTACTTCAGCTCCATCTGGTCGAGGAGCTGCTTGACCAGGTCCTGGTCAGGGACAACGGGGCCCTCGGGTCCTGCCGCCTGCGGTTCGGGCTGGCCCCCGAAGTGAGGAATCGAGGAAGGATCGATAGACATCGCTGAGCACTCCTGTGGGATCGCACGTGGTTTCCTGCTGTCGACCCTAGCCGCGTTTGACGGCCAGTAGTCCTACGCCCTCCGGGGAATCGTCCCCGCAGCGGATTCCCGCGCCCGCGACCAGGCGACCGCGACAGGGATCGCACACAGCACTCCGAGGAGTCCGGACGCGCCGATGGTGTTCGCCGACGACCCGGACAGCTCCGCTGCCAGGCCACCCGTGGCGACGCCGATCCCCTGGATGGCGATCAGCCCCGACCTGACGAGACCCAGCGCCTGGCCACGCTGATCGACCGGGGTCAGGAGCACGAAGGTGGCTCCGGCAGTGATCTGGTAGGCGGAGCAGACCCCCGACACCATCAGCACCAGCACGGCCACACCTACGCCGGGACCGAGCCAGTAGACGAGCAGCGGCAGATTCGCCCCGACCGCCAACGGCCCGAGCAGGCGGCGCCGCCCCTCGTCCCCGACCCGGTCCCGCCCCAGAAGAGCCGCACCCAGCACCATTCCCGCCGGATGCGCGGCGAGCAGGAGCCCCACCGAAGCAGCGCCCCCTCCGGCCTCGTCCGCAAAGGGGGCCGCCAGACCCTCCGGCAGGACGACGAACGCCGCGAGCCACCCCAGCGCGGCCAGCGACCGCAGCCTGCGGTCCGACCAGATCAGCGCGGCCGCGCTCCCGACCTGGGCGCCGAGCCGCGGCTTCCGCTCGCCGGCACCCGGCACGGGACGGGCCTTCACGCCGAACCTGACCAGGGTCGCCGAGAGCAGGAAAGTCGCCGCGTTCACGCCCAGGGAGAGGTGGCTGCCCAGCCAGACCACCAGCACACCCCCACCCGCGAAACCGACCAGCTGCCCGGCCTGGTGGGTGATCAGCATGACTCGCTGGCCCCGCTCGTATCTCTGCTCGCCGAGCACGGTCGGCAGCAGTGCGCCCTGCGCCGCGCCGAAGGGCGCCTCGGCCAGCTGCGCCAGCACCAGCAGGCCGGCCAGCAGCGGCAACGGCGTCCCGGGCAGCGCCATGGCCGCGACCAGCACCGTCCGCACCAGATCGCATCCGATCATGACCGTACGCCGGGGGAAACGGTCCGCCAGACCGGACAGCAGCACCCCGGACAGCAGAGCGGGCAAGGTGGTCAGCGCATACGTGGCCGCGGTCCACCCGGGCGAGTCGGTGCGTTCGAATACCAGCAGCGACAGGGCCACACGTGCCAACTGGTCGCCCAGGATCGACTGAGCATAAGCAGCCCAAAGGGTACGGAATTCGCCAAGATGAAAGAGATTGTCAGATCTGGGCTTTTCGGTCCCCGGATTTACCTCATCGCCTATCTGCTCGTTCATGCGGGCACGCTACCGGCTGTCGAATTCGGCCTCTAATCCTCCCTGTGAACAGGCCGCGACGGGCGAGCCGAGTTGTCCTGATTCTTCACCTCCCCCCGGGTGGACACTGCGGGCGCCCGGGCAGATTCCCCTTGCCAGGGACGGGCGGTGCAGCCCGGTGCGGAGCAGGGCTACGCGATCCCGCCTCTCGACGCGGAACAAAACCTTTGGCTCGATATCGATGCCGAACAACGGCTCGACGACGTCGGCGGCCGTTTCGGTTCTCCCGAAATCACCGCAATTCTTCTTCTCTTCCTCGGGTGCACTGCGGTGCGGACGACGAATCCCCAGCCAGGAGGCGTGGCCTTCCGGCTGGGGACGTGACGTCGAACAGCGTGTACGCCGTCCAAAGGGACCTACAAGGTCTTCCCCGAGGCCGCAGGGCCGATGAGCAGGTCGTCCCCGACCCGGTCCACCCGGACGGTGTCCCCGTCCTCGACCTCGCCCGCCAGGATCGCCTTCGCGAGCCGGTCACCGATCGCCGTCTGGATGAGGCGGCGCAGCGGCCGTGCTCCGTACGCCGGGTCGTTGCCCTCCTCGGCCAGCCAGGCCAGGGCGGCCGGGGTGACGTCGAGGGTGAGCCTGCGGTCGGCCAGACGCCGGGCGAGCCGGTCGATCTGGAGCCGCGCGATGTGCGACAGCTCGTCGCCGGACAGCGCGGAGAAGACCACCAGGTCGTCGAGCCGGTTGAGGAACTCCGGCTTGAACGAGGCCCGCACGACCTCCAGGACCTGCTCCTTCTTCGCCTCGGGCTCGCTCAGGGGATCCATCAGGAACTGGCTGCCGAGGTTGGAGGTGAGGATCAGGATGGTGTTGCGGAAGTCCACCGTCCGGCCCTGTCCGTCGGTGAGCCGGCCGTCGTCGAGGACCTGGAGCAGGATGTCGAAGACCTCGGGGTGCGCCTTCTCGACCTCGTCCAGCAGGACGACGCTGTACGGACGGCGGCGGACCGCCTCCGTGAGCTGGCCGCCCTCCTCGTAGCCGACGTAGCCGGGCGGGGCACCGACGAGCCGCGCGACGCTGTGCTTCTCGCTGTACTCGCTCATGTCGATGCGGACCATGGCCCGTTCGTCGTCGAACAGGAAGTCGGCAAGGGCCTTCGCGAGCTCCGTCTTGCCGACACCGGTCGGGCCGAGGAAGAGGAACGATCCGGTCGGCCGGTCGGGGTCGGCGATTCCGGCGCGGGTACGGCGTACCGCGTCCGACACCGCCCGCACGGCCTCGGTCTGCCCGATGAGGCGCTTGCCGAGCTCCTGCTCCATGCGCAGCAGCTTCTGGGTCTCGCCCTCCAGCAGGCGTCCGGCCGGGATACCGGTCCAGGAGCCGACGACGTCGGCGATGTCGTCCGGGCCGACCTCCTCCTTGACCAGCTTTTCCTTGGGTTCCTTCGCTGCGACCTGCTCGGCCTCGGTGGCCGCCGCCAGCTCCCGCTCCAGGCCGGGGATCTCCCCGTACAGCAGCTTGGAGGCGGTGTCGAAGTCGCCGTCGCGCTGGGCGCGTTCGGCCTGGCCGTGCAGGTCGTCGAGGCGTTCCTTCAGCTCACCGACGCGGTTCAGGCCCTGCTTCTCCTTCTCCCAGCGGGCGTTGAGGCCGCGCAGCTCCTCCTCCTTGTCGGCGAGGTCGCGGCGGAGCTTCTCCAGGCGCTGCTTGGAGGCGGGGTCGGTCTCGTTCTTGAGGGCCAGCTCCTCCATGTGGAGGCGGTCGACGGCGCGCTGGAGTTCGTCGATCTCGACGGGCGAGGAGTCGATCTCCATGCGCAGCCGGGACGCCGACTCGTCGACCAGGTCGATGGCCTTGTCGGGGAGGAAGCGGGAGGTGATGTACCGGTCGGACAGGGTCGCGGCGGCCACCAGCGCGGAGTCCGCGATGGAGACCTTGTGGTGTGCCTCGTAACGGCCCTTGAGACCGCGCAGGATCGCGATGGTGTCCTCGACGGTCGGCTCCGCCACCAGCACCTGCTGGAAGCGGCGCTCCAGCGCCGGGTCCTTCTCGATCCGCTCGCGGTACTCGTCGAGCGTCGTCGCGCCGACCATCCGGAGCTCACCGCGGGCCAGCATCGGCTTGAGCATGTTGCCCGCGTCCATGGCGGAGTCGCCGCCGGCACCCGCGCCGACGACGGTGTGCAGCTCGTCGATGAAGGTGATGATCTGCCCCTCGCTCTCCTTGATCTCGGAGAGGACGGTCTTCAGACGCTCCTCGAACTCACCGCGGTACTTGGCACCCGCGACCATCGCACCGAGGTCGAGGGAGACCAGCCGCTTGTTCTTCAGGGACTCGGGGACGTCGCCCTTGACGATGCGCTGGGCGAGCCCCTCGACGACGGCCGTCTTGCCGACGCCGGGCTCGCCGATGAGCACCGGGTTGTTCTTCGTACGCCGCGAGAGCACCTGGACGACCCGCCGGATCTCCTGGTCCCGCCCGATGACGGGGTCGAGCTTGCCCTCCCTGGCGGCGGCCGTGAAGTCCGTGCCGAACTTCTCCAGGGCCTTGTACTGGCCCTCCGGGTCAGGTGTGGTCACCCGACGCCCTCCCCTGCTCTTCTCGAACGCGTCCAGCAGTCTCTTCGCACTGGCACCCTGACCGCTGAGGATCTCACCGGCGCGGCCTCCCTCGGCGGCGATGCCGATCAGCAGGTGCTCGGTGGAGATGTAGTCGTCGCCGAGCTCCTTCGCGCGCTGCGCGGCATCCGCGATGACGGCGAGCAGCTCGCGGTTGGGCTGCGGCGGGGCGACGGTCGAGCCGGTGACGCTGGGCAGCGCACCCAGCAGCCGGTCCGTCTCGGTACGTACGGCGATCTGGTCGGCCTCGACGGCGGCGAGCAGATCGATGATGTTCTCGTTGTCCTCGCCCGCGAGCAGCGCGAGCAGCAGATGCCCGGGGGTCAGATCGGGGTGCCCGTCCTTCACGGCCCTGTTGGTGGCCGCGTTGATGGCGTCCCGGCTCTTGTTGGTCAGCTCGGCGTCCACGTGCGCTTTCTCCTCCCTGCGGTGACTGGGCTCTCCACCACGCTGACTCTGTCAACGTGCACAAAGTTGAGTCTATTCCACTCAACCCTGTTCGTGGGCCCACGGCCCCGTGTTTTCCCTTCCGGTGTTCCCGAGTGAACCGGCCGCCGTGGACACCCGCCACCGCAGGGAGCGGGGCGCGGGCGCATGCTGCCTACGCTGTCCCCATGGCAGTCGACGTGATGAACCCCGGCCCGGACTACCTCGCGTTCTGGCGCGAGTACCACCTGTGCACCCTGACCACCCACCGCCCCGACGGCACGCCGCACGTGGTTCCGGTGGGCGTGACGTACGACCCCCCGGCCGGGGTCGCCCGCATCATCACCAACAAGACCAGCCGGAAGATCGCCAACATCCTGGCCGCGGGGCCGGCCGGCGCCCGGGTCGCGGTCTGCCAGGTCGACCGCGGCCGCTGGGCGACGCTGGAGGGGCGCGCCACGGTGCGCACGGAGCCGGAGGTGATCGCCGACGCGGTGAGCCGCTACGCGGAACGCTACGGGCGCACGCCGAAGCCCGATCCGGACCGGGTCGTCATCGAGATCGCCCTGGACCGGGCGCTCGGAAGGGCGTGAAGGTACCGCGGACACCCCACGGACATCCCCGGGCAGCACAACGGCGCCATCGTGTTCAGGTCACGATGGCGCCGTTGTGTGGGGGAAGTGACTGAGCGACATGGATCAACGGGGGATCGCTCAGGCACTGCGGGGGGTGGCGGAAATAGTCTCTGGCTCGAACAGCTGGTGGTCCCGCCGGTCGAGGTTGACGAAGATCATGTCGTACCGAATCGCGCAGCGAACGGGCTGCGGGGCACCACGCGGCTTGCGCAGGCAACGGTAGGCACGTACTTCGTCGTCTTCTTCGCGTGCGACAACGATGGGGTCGCCGAACAGAGTGACCATCAGCGAGTCGCCACAGCTGGGGATGGCCGTGACGAGGTCGATGAAATGCCAGCCTGATCGGTAGGCCGTGGCCATTTCCCGCCGGAAGGTCGGGTCGTCCGGCGGAATGGTCATGCGTCTTGAAGAGTCGGTTCGGACCAGGCGATGTCCCCAGGCGTGGACCACGCGATGTCACCGGGCGCGGACGCCTGGACGGACCACGCGATGTCACCAT